>JBFWSI010000025.1:0-14482 GCA_050248455.1 Gammaproteobacteria bacterium
GGCCGTGTCGGTGTTCTTTCCGGATCCGTGGCCGAAGAAGCGTCACCACAAGCGACGCCTGCTGCAGGCGGCGTTCTTCTCCGAGCTCGCGCGCGTGCTCGCGCGCAACGGGCGGCTGTACGTCGCGACCGACTGGGCGGACTACGCGGAAGAGATCGCCGCGCTGGTCGAGACGCTGCCCGCCTGGTGCAACCTCGCCGGTCCCGGACGCCGCGCGCCGCGCCTCAAGACGCGCGTGCTGACGAAATTCGAACGCCGTGCGCAGCGCGAAGGGCGCGCCGTCGCCGATTTCGTGTTCGCGCTGCGCTGAGCGATGAAACGCTGCAGGAAGCAGCGTTGCCTCAGCCGTGCTGCGCGCAGCGCGGGATCAGCTCGGCCAGCGAGTCGACCGCGGGGTAGTCGGCGTAGTCGCGCCACGCGCCGCGGCTGCTCGGCCGATGTATGCCGTAGAGCTCGGCGATGCCGAAGCGCCGTGCCGCGTCGAGCACGGCAAGATTGTCGTCGACGAACAGACTCGTCGCCGGTTCGAGACCGACATCGTCGGCCAGTGCCGTCCAGAATGCGTCGTGTTCCTTGGGATGGCCGTAGGGATGGGCGCTCCTGATCGCGCTGAACCAGCGCGCGATGCCCGTGCGTTCGAGCTTGTGCGCCAGGGACCGCGGATGCGCGTTGGTCGCGAGCACGGCGCGGATGCCCTGCGCGTCGAGATGCTGCAGGAACTCCAGCGTTCCCGGCCGCGGCCGGATCAGCTCGGCCAGCTCCCGTTCGATCGCGTGGATCGAGACCTCGAACAGCGCGCCCCAGTAGTCGAGGCAGTACCAGTCGAGCGTGCCGCGCGCCTGCGCGATCGTGCTCGCGACGTAGTCGCGGGCCGCATCGAGCGCGCAGCCGCGCTGCGCGGCGACGATCTGCGGCAGGCGGTGGTTCCAGACCTGGTCGTCGAAATGCAGGTCGAGCAGGGTGCCGTCCATGTCGAGCACGACGGCGGACGGCGGGCGGGCGAGGGGCATGGCAGTCATGGTACGGAGCGAAACTCGGGATCACGGGACGCCGCCGCGGCCGGGGCCGGCGCGACGCAGGCCGGCATGTAGCCCCAAACGCCTGCCGCGTGCAAGTCGCGCCTGTTCGCGCCGCCTGCGGCAGCGCTCAGCGCGCCGGTGCCGCGGTCAGCGCGCGCAGTTCGCCGAGCCGGGTCGCCGCGCGCAGCAGGCCGTCGGTGTCGAGCTCGCTCGCCACCGCATCGGCGAAGGCCTGCGCGCCGCTCTCGCCGTTCTGGGCGCTCAGGGTGTACCAGGCATGGGCCTCGCTCAGATCCCGGGCCGCGCCGATGCCCTGGGCGTAGAAATTCGCGAGGTTCAGCTGGGCGCGCGGTATTCCCTGGCGGGCCGCCTGCTCCATCCAGAAACGGCCTTCCTGCACGTCGACCGGCGTGCCGGTGCCCATGACGTACATCATCGCGAGCGCGGACTGCGCATCGGCGACACCCGACTCGGCGAGACGACGGAACTCCGCGAGGGCCTGCGCTGCGCGGGCGGGTTCGTCGACATGACGCAGGTGGATCTCGGCGACGAGCAGGGCCGCGTCCTCGCGCGTCGCGGCAAACGGCGCCAGCAGCTCGAGCGCGCGTGTCTCGTCGATCGGCACGCCTTCGCCGCGGGCGAGCATCAGCGCGAGGTTGTAGCGCGCCTGCGACACGCGGGTCGCCGCCTTCTCGAACCAGTGGGCGGCGACGGCCGGATCTTTCGGCACCCCTTCGCCGCGATAGTGCAGCAGCCCGAGGTAGAACTGGGCCTCGGCTTCGCCGAGGGCCGCGGCCTTCTCGAGCCAGCCCGCGGCCAGCGCGGCATCGACCGGCACACCGTAGCCGCGCAGGTAGAGCATGCCGATGTTGTACATCGCGCCGGGCAGGCCCTGGGCCGCGGCCTTCTCGAACCATTCGCGCGCCAGGGAGTAGTCGCGCGGCACGCCCTGGCCGCGCTGGTACAGCACCCCGAGATTGTTCTGCGCCACCGCTCGCCCGGCCGCGGCCTGCTCGGCGAACAGTGCAGCGGCGCCCGCATGATCTCCCTGCTGCAGCAACTGTGCGCCGGTCGGCGCCGCCGTCGCCGCGTTGGCCGCGAGGCTCAGCGCGAAGGCGAGCCAGCAACCATCAATGTACGCAGACTTCTTAGGAGAAAATCCCATGTGCTCGTCCGTTCCTTCGATGACACTGGCCCTGTAGCGATAGCGTTACGCTTCACTTTGCGTTACCCCGCCGGGCCTTCCGCGCGGGGTTTTTTCTGCCCGCCCGGCTGCGCTCTGCAGCAAGAATCGCCACCCGCCGGCCCCGTAGACGTGTGCCTTACCACAGGGCTACCATCATTTTTCCGTGCGTTTGTTGCCGTGGCGAGGATAGGAGCAGAAGGGGAGATTGCCTCGCCGCAGGGCCCGTTCGTCACGGCCGTCGTACAGCGCTCTTATAACATTGAGGAGGTAGGTCAGATGAAGAAGAACACCCTGAAGCCCGTGGCGGTCGCCATCGGATCTTCCATCGTGCTCGCCATGTCCGCTACTGCGGGTGCCGCCGACAATCCCTTCCAGATGGTCGAATTCGGCGACGGCGTCAGCGTCGCGGCCGAAGCGGTCGACATGCAGGGCAACAAGGTCACGATCAACGACGAAACCGGCTTCACCTACGGCGGCGACGGCCAGGCGAAATACGCCGGCGGCAAGCTCGCCACGGGTACCAAGGATCCGGCCGAGTGCGGCAGCTTCGGCGGCTCCAGCTGCTCGATGCCGCACATCCAGAAGAAGTAAGCGATCGCAAGGATCGCCCTACCGGCCCGGTAGCCATGACACGGGATTTTCCGGTCACGGGTTCCGGGCTGGGTCTCCGGCGGGCCCATCTGGGCCCGCTGCTCGACGGTGTCCCCGAGGCCATCGATTTCGTCGAAGTCGCCCCCGAGAACTGGCTGGGCGCGGGCGGGCGCCTCGGCCGCAGCTTCGAACGCATCGTCGAGCGCGTGCCGTTGGTCTGCCACGGCCTGCTGCTCAACCTCGGCGGTCCGGATCCGATCGACATCGAGTTCCTCAAACGCCTGAAACCCTTCCTGGCCCGCCATCAGGCGCGCTGCTATGGGGATCACATGACTTTCTGTGCCGACGCCGGCCAGCTCTACGAGCTGCTGCCGGTGCCGTTCACGAGTGGAGCGGTGATGCACATGGCGAGCCGGATAAGACTGGTGCAGGACCTGCTCGAACAGCGCATCGCGGTGGAGAATGCCTCCTACTATGTGTCGCTGGCGCAGGATCTGAGCGAGCTCGAATTCATCAACGGGGTGCTCTCCGAGGCCGACTGCGACTTCCTGCTCGACGTCAACAACGTCTACGTGAACAGCCGCAACCACGGCTTCGATCCGCTCGAGTTCCTGCGCGCGCTGCCGGGCGAGCGCATCGCCTACGCGCACATTGCCGGCCACCTGCGCACGGACGAGGATCTGATCATCGACACGCACGGCGAAGCCGTGATCGATCCGGTATGGGATCTGCTCGACGCCGCCTACGCGCACTTCGGCGTGTTCCCGACCTTGCTCGAGCGCGACGAGAACATCCCGCCGCTCGCCGAGGCGCTGAAGGAAGTAGAAACGATACGCGCGATCCAGCAGCGGCACGCCGACGTGCCGAGCGCGCGGGCACGGCGCGCCGCCTGAGCGATGAACGTGCCGGGCGGTGACGGGGCCGCGAGCGTCGAACCGGAGTTCGTCCGGCTGCAGCACGCGTTCACGCGGCACCTGCGCGATCCCGCGCGCTTTCCGCCACCACCGGGGCTGCCGCCGCACCGGCTCGAGGTCTACAGCAACGCGGTCTATGTCAACGTCGAACGCTTCATGCGCGACAACTTCCCGCGCGTGCGCGAGCTCTACGAGGAGGACGACTGGCACGCGCTGGTCCGCGACTACCTCGTGCGCCATCGCTCGGACACGCCCCTGTTCGCCGAGCTGCTCGACGAGTTCCTCGCCTACCTGGACGTCGAGCGCGAGGTCGCGAGCGATCCGCCGTATCTGTACGAGCTCGCGCACTTCGACTGGCTCGAGAACGCGGTCGCGATCGACGAAACCTCGCTGGATGCGATTGCCTGCCTTGCCGACGGCGACCTGCTGCACGACCGGCTCGTCATCAATCCCGTGCACCGCCTCGTGCGCTATGCCTGGCCCGTGCATGCGATCGGGCCGGCGTTTCGCCCGGCGGCAGCGCCGGCCCGGCCTACCTGGCTGCTCGCCTTCCGCGACCGCGCCGGCAATTTCGGCGTGCTCGACCTGAACGAGGTCGCGGTGCGTCTGTTCGAGGGCATCGCCGCACCCGGAGCGCCTTCAGCGGCCGCGATCCTCCGCGATCTCGCGACCGAGCTCGCGCATCCGGACCCGGCGACCGTCGTGCGCGGCGGACTGCAACTGCTGGAACGCTGGCGGGCGCGCGAGGTCATACTGGGCTTCATGATGCCCGGCTGAGGCACGCTGATCCGCGCCGGGCGCTGTGGCATGATCGCGCCGCGCCGGCAGCCCTGACGGTCGCCGCCTGCATCCGAGGAGGGAACCGCAGCTACCGATGGCCGACGCCCAGACATCCGACCACGAACGTCCCCCCTTCACGATAGGCGGTCACCTGTCGCCGCGCATCGGACGCCTGCGCCGTCCGCTGGTCTGGGCGGTCGACCGCGTGCTCGGTCTCGCCGAGCTCAGTCGCCGCTACCGCCACTTGCCGGCGACCCGGGACGTGCCCGAATTCGTCCGCGCCGCGCTGCGCGAGCTCGGCGTGCGCACCGCGTTCGACGCGGAGGACCTCGCGCGCATCCCGGCGACGGGCCCGTGCATCGTCGTCGCCAATCACCCGCACGGCGGCGTCGACGGCCTCGCGCTGATGGATCTGCTGCTGCGGGTGCGGCCGGACGTGCGCTTCGTCGCCAATCATTTCCTGGCGGGGTTCCATGAACTGCGCTCGCTGCTGCTGCAGGTCGACCCCTTCGGCGGCGGCCGCGCCGCGCGCTTCAACATCGGCGCGGTGCGCGCGGCGCGCCGCTGGCTCGACCAGGGCGGCATGATCGTGATGTTCCCGGGCGGCGAAGTGTCGAGCCTGAACCTGCAGACGCGGCGCATCACCGATCCGGAGTGGACGGCCGGGGTTGCGCGGCTGGCGCGGCAGTCGGGTGCGCCGGTGCTGCCGGTGTTCATCGACGGCCACAACAGCGCGCTGTTCCAGCTCGGCGGCCTGCTGCATCCGCGGCTGCGCACGATGCTGCTCGTGCGCGAGATGCTGAAGTTCCGCGCGCATACGCTCGGTCTGCGCATCGGCCGCCGGATCGCGGCCAACGTGCTGAAGGAAATCGACGACGACGACGTCGCTGCCCAGTATCTGCAATACCGCACCTACCTGCTGCGCGTCGCGCAGCACGACAAGCGCCGCGGCGCGACGAGCATCGCTTTCCACGAGCCGCTCGCGCCGCCCGTCGCGACCGCGAAGCTCGTCGCCGAGGTCGCCGCGCTGCCGCGCGAGCGCTTGTTGACTTCACACGGTGCACTCGAGGTGTGGTACTTCGTCGGCAACGAGGCGCCGTCGCTGCTCGCCGAGATCGGACGCCTGCGCGAGCTGTCGTTCCGCGGCATCGGCGAAGGCACCGGCCGGCCCTGCGATCTCGACGAGTACGACGACTATTACCATCACATGTTCATGTGGGACCGGGAAGCGCAGCAGGTGCTCGGCGGCTATCGCATGGGGCCGACGACGGAGATCGTCGCCGCGCGCGGCGCGCGCGGCCTCTACACGCACTCGCTGTTCCGGCTCTCCGAACGGCTGGTCGACAAGCTGCAGGACGGCGTCGAGATGGGGCGTTCCTTCATCCGGCCCGAGCAGCAGCGCAGCTACACGTCGCTGCTGATGCTATGGAGAGGCATCGGGGCCTACGTCGTGCGCAATCCGCGCTATCGCTATCTCTACGGCCCGGTCAGCATCAGCAACGACTATCATCCGCTGTCCAAGCAGATCCTCGTCGCGATGCTCAAGCGTCACAAGTTCGATGCCGAGTACGCGAGCGACGTGCGGCCGCGCAAGCCGTTCCGTCTGCGCGAGAGCGATCTGCCGCTGGACGCGATCGACGACACGGACTCGCGCGTGCTGGCCGATCTGCTCGGCACGATCGAGGAGGACGAGAAGGGCGTGCCGGTGCTGCTGCGCCAGTACCTGAAGCTCGGCGGCCGCATCCTCGGCTTCAACATCGACCCCGCGTTCAGCAACGTGATCGACGGCATGCTCGTCGTCGACCTGCTGAAGTCGGAGCCCGGCATCCTCGCGAAGTACCTGACCGAGGAAGGGGTCGAGCTCCTGCACGCCCATCACGGCCACACGCTGCGCACCAGCAGCGCCGCCTGAGTTTCCCGCGCCGGCCCGTGCCGGGCCGCTTGCTGCACCTGCTTTCACGCCTCCGGGGCGTCGTGTAGAGTCCGGGCCGATTGCCCAGCACGACGGCCCGCCCGCCATGACGACGAAGATTCGCAAGCTGCTCATCGCCAACCGCGGTGAAATCGCCATCCGCATCATGCGCGCGGCGGCGGAACTCGACATCGAAAGCGTCGCGATCTATTCGCAGGAAGACCGCTTCGCGCTGCATCGCTTCAAGGTGGACGAGGCCTATCTCGTCGGCAAGGGCAAGACGCCGGTCGCGGCCTATCTGGACGCCGACGACATCATCCGTGCCGCCGTCGAGGCGGGCGCGGACGCGATCCATCCCGGCTATGGTTTTCTGTCCGAGCGCCCCGAGTTCGCCGAGGCCTGCGCGGCGGCGGGCATCATCTTCGTCGGGCCGTCGCCGGCGGTGATGCGCACGCTCGGCAACAAGGTCGCCGCCCGCCGTCTCGCCGAGCAGTGCGGGGTGCCGGTGATGCCGGCGACGGGCCCGCTGCCGGAAGACCCCGCGGCGATCGAGCACCTCGCGGCGGCGATCGGCTATCCGCTGATGCTGAAGGCCTCGTGGGGCGGCGGCGGTCGCGGCATGCGCGTGATCGAGGACGCCGCGAGCCTGCACGAGCTCGTCGTGCTCGGGCGTCGCGAGGCCGAGCAGGCCTTCGGCAACGGCGAGGTCTACCTCGAGAAGCTGATCCGCCGTGCCCGGCACGTCGAAGTGCAGATCATCGGCGACCATCACGGCAACATCGTCCATCTCTTCGATCGCGACTGCACCGTGCAGCGACGCAATCAGAAGGTCGTCGAGCGCGCGCCCTCGCTGTTTCTCGACGACGCGGCGCGTGAACGCGTGTGCGCCGCCGCCGTGCGCCTGTGCGAGGTCGCCGGCTACACCAACGCCGGCACCGTCGAGTTCCTGCAGAACGCGGACACCGGCGAGGTCTACTTCATCGAGGTGAACCCGCGCATCCAGGTCGAGCACACGATCACCGAGGAGCTGACGGGCATCGACATCGTCAAGGCGCAGATCCGTATCGCGCAGGGCGGCCGCATCGGCGACGCGAGCAGTGGAGTGCCGCCGCAGGCCGAGATCGCGCGCAACGGCTACAGCATGCAGTGCCGGATCACGACCGAGGATCCGGAGAACAACTTCATCCCGGACTACGGCACGATCACGGCCTATCGCAGCCCGGCCGGTTTCGGCATCCGGCTCGACGCCGGCACGGCCTATGCCGGCGCGCAGATCACGCGCTACTACGATTCGCTGCTCGTGAAGGTGACGGCCTGGGGATCGACGCCGGCCGAGACCACGGCGCGGATGCTGCGCGCGCTGCGCGAATTCCGCGTGCGCGGTGTCGTCACCAATCTGCGTTTCCTCGAGTCCCTGCTCGAGCATCCGGATTTCACCGACGCGCGCTACTGCACGACGTTCATCGACACGACGCCCGAGCTCTTCGATTTCGAGCATCGCTACGACTACGGCACGCCCTTGCTGCGCTACATCGGCGAGGTCATCGTCAACGGCAACGAAGCGGTGAAAGGGCGGCCCCGCCCGACCTCGCTCGCGATCCCCGAGCCGCCCGAGGTGCCGCGCGCCGCGCCGCCGGCGGGCACGCGCCAGCTGCTCGAGCAGCTCGGGCCGCGAGGTTTCGCCGACTGGATGAAGCGGCAGACGCGCGCGCTGGTCACCGATACGACTTTTCGTGACGCGCACCAGTCGCTGCTCGCCACGCGCATGCGCAGCTACGACATGCTGGTCGCCGCGCCGGCGTATGCGCACAAGCTGCCGACGCTGTTCTCCGTCGAATGCTGGGGCGGCGCGACCTTCGACGTCGCGATGCGCTTCCTGCAGGAATGCCCGTGGCAGCGCCTGCGCGGGCTGCGCGAGCGGCTGCCGAACGTGCTGCTGCAGATGCTGCTGCGGGCGTCGAACGCGGTCGGCTACACGAACTATCCGGACAACGTCGTCGATTATTTCGTGCGCCAGGCCGCGGCCGAGGGCGTCGACGTCTTCCGCATCTTCGATTCGCTGAACTGGGTCGAGAACATGCGCGTGGCGATCGACTCGGTGGTCGCGACCGGCAAGCTCGCCGAAGCCGCGATCTGCTATACCGGCAACCTCAGCGATCCCTCGTGCACGAAGTACGACCTGAAGTACTACGTCGGTCTCGCGAAGGAGCTCGAGAAGGCAGGCGCGCACATCATCGGCATCAAGGACATGGCGGGGCTGTGCCGGCCGGCCGCGGCGCGCGCGCTGATCGGGGCGCTGAAGGACGAGGTGGGCCTGCCGATCCATTTCCATACCCACGACACGAGCGGCGTCGCCGCGGCGAGCGTGCTCGCGGCGGTCGAGGCCGGCGTCGACGCCTTCGATGCCGCGATGGACTCGCTGAGCGGGCTCACCTCGCAGCCGAACCTGGGCTCGCTGGTCGAGGCGCTGCGTTTCGGCCCGCGCGACACGGGCCTCGACCCGGCCGCGATCCGCGCGCTGTCGAGCTACTGGGAGCTCGTGCGGGCCGGCTATTGCGCGTTCGAGAGCGATCTCCGCGCCGGCGCTTCCGAGGTCTACGTGCACGGCATGCCGGGCGGGCAGTTCACGAACCTGCGCGAGCAGGCGCTATCGCTAGGCATCTCCGCCGCACGCTGGCCCGAGGTCGCGCACGCCTATGCCGAAGTCAACGACATGTTCGGCGACATCGTGAAGGTGACGCCGAGCTCGAAGGTGGTCGGCGACATGGCGCTGATGATGGTGACGAGCGGCCTGTCGCGCGCCGAGGTCGAGGATCCGGACACCGACATCGCCTTTCCCGAATCCGTCGTGTCCTTCTTCAAGGGCGATCTCGGGCAGCCCTACGGCGGATTTCCGCCGGCGCTGCAGGCGAAGGTGCTGGCCGGCACCGTGCCGCTCGCCGCGCGGCCGGGCGCGGTGCTGCCGGCCGTCGATCTCGAGGCCGAGCGGCGCGCGGCCGAGCGCAAGGCGGAGCGCGCGATCACGGACGCCGAGTTCGCGTCCTACCTGATGTACCCGAAAGTCTTCCTCGACTACGCGCGCACGCTGCGCGAGTTCGGCGATCTGACGCCGCTGCCGACGCCGACCTTCTTCTACGGCCTGCCGGCCGGGCAGGAGGTCAACGTCACGATGGCAAAGGGCAAGGGCATCATCGTGCGCTACGTCGGCACCAGCGAGCTGCACGAGGACAATCATCGCACGGTGTTCTTCGAGCTGAACGGCCAACCGCGTCCGATCAAGGTCGTCGATCGCACGCACATCGAGCCGCGCGAGCCGCAGCCGAAGGCCGAACGCGACAACCCGCGCCACCTCGGTGCGCCGATGCCGGGCGTGATCACGCAGATCGCGGTGAAGGTCGGCGATCGCGTCGCGCGCGGCGACGCCCTGATGACCCTGGAAGCGATGAAGATGCAGACCGCGATCCGCGCCGAAGTCGACGGCACGGTGCAGTCGCTGAACGTCAAGGTTGGCCAGCAGGTCGACGCGAAGGATCTGCTCGCGATCATCGAGTGAAGAGGAAGAAATCTATATAGCTGAGCGCAAATGCGCTCCACTGGCTGTCCGTTGGCGCATGGCCACGTAGGCGCCTCTTCTGTCATGCCCGCGCCAGCGGGCATCCACGCACTCCCCCGGCGTCCAGCGCGGAAAAAGAGGAATCGCCCGACGGAGATCTCCTCGTCAGGCGTGGATGCCCGCTGGCGCGGGCATGACGGTAAACAACACGCGGTGGAGCGTATTTGCGCTCAGCTATATAGCCACGGAGGACACGGAGAAGAGAATTGATTGGCTTGCGCCTACGCATTTCGATCACGACTGCTGGCGCCGCCGCTGCGGAGGCTCGCGAACAATCCCTTTCTTTCTCCGTGCCCTCCGTGGCTAGATTTCTTCCCCGTCAAGCCCCGAGCAGAGCCCGCATCCGGCCGAGCTCCTCGTCGGCTTCGTGGATGATCTGGAGGCGGCCGGACTCGGTCAGCGTGTCGTGCGGGAGCTTCGCCAGCAGCGCGATCGGGCCGGTCGGGACCGGCTCGGCCCACGGCGGCAGCGGGAGCTGCTGGTGCCAATGGGCGAGCAGCAATATGTCGGCGAGCTGGTAGTCGGGTCCCGGCTCGCGCGACCAGTGCTCGGCGGCGAAGGCGGCTTTCACCGTCGTCTCCGGCAGGTTCCATGCGCGTAGCACCATCGCAGTGACTTGGTGCTTCAGTTCGCGCAGCGCGGTGGCGAGCGTCGCCTGCGACTTGAACAGGTCGGGGAAATGCACCAGCTGCGAGACCAGCACCATCACGCCGATGTCGTGCAGCAGCCCGGCGAGCAGGGCTTGCTCGGGATTGAGGCGGCTCAGGCGGCGCGCGATCACGTAGGACAGCGCGGCGACGTTCGCGCTGTGGCTCCACGCCGTCTTCATCAGCGCCGTGCAGCGCTGGTCGCGGCTGTCGAAGAGATGGCGCACGACCTGCGCCATCACGAAGTCGCGCGTCGCGTCGACGCCGATGCGGTTCACCGCGTCGCGCACGTTCGACACCGGCTCGCCGCCGGCATAGGCCGCGCTGTTCGCGACGCGGACGCAGTAGCCCGCGAGCGCGGGATCGACGCTGACGATCTGCGCGATCTCGTGCGTGCCCTTGTGCGGATCGGCGGCGGCGTCGCGGATCTTCAGCGCGATGTCCGGCAGGCTCGGCAACTCCAGGCGATCCTCGCGCAGCGCGTGGTAGATCGAGAACAGCAGCTGGTTGTCGACGTCCTCGTTCTCGTCCGAGATCTCTTCGACTTCGATGCTCGGCCGCGCGCCGACCGCGCGCGGCTGGCTGCGGGTCAGCGTCGCGGGCACGCGCACGAAGCGCAGCACGCTGTCGGCCTCGGCCTTCACGCGCGCCTTCGGATGCGTCGACAGCGGGTGCAGGGCCTCGATCGTGCCGGCCGTCACCGTGAAGTCGTCGCCGCTGCCGTCGCCGACGAGCACGCGGCCGTCGAGCAGGTAGAACAGCCAGCCGTCGTCCTCGCCGAGCTTGAACACGGGCTGGCGCGGCGCGCGGACTTCGACCTCGACGTGGCCCGCGAGCGCGCCGAACTCGGCGTCGCTCAGGTGACGCAGCGGCAGCAGGGTGCGCAGGCGCGCGAGATCGTGGGCGCGTTGTGCATCGGGCGCGGAGGGATTCGCGAGTTTTCGGGTTTGCATCGTCGTTCACGCCACAGACGGGTGTGCGACTGTAGCGGCTGGCCGCAGGCCTTCTAAAGCGTGGGCCGCCGCGTCAGTGGTTGTCCGACGCGCGGGCGCGGCGCTCGTCGCGTCCGCGCCGCCCGTTAACGCGCGTGATCGCCGACGTAGGGATTGCTCGCCCGCTCGTCGCCGAAGGACGAGGTCGGGCCGTGTCCGGGCACGAAGACGACGTCGTCGCCGAGCGGCCACAGGCGCTCGCGGATCGAGGCGATCAGCGTCGCGTGATCGCCGCGCGGGAAATCGGTGCGGCCGATGGAGCCCTGGAACAGCACGTCGCCGACCAGCGCGATGCGGCTCTCGCAATCGAAGAACACGATGTGACCGGGCGTGTGGCCCGGGCAGTGCACGACCTCGAGCGTGACTTCGCCGACCTCGACCGTATCGCCGTGCTCGAGCCAGCGATCGGGGACGAAGGCCTCGGCCGGCGGGAAGCCGTACTTCGCGCCCTGCTGCGGCAGCAGGTCGATCCAGAACTGGTCCTCGCGCTGCGGGCCCTCGATCGGCACACCGAGCTCGCGCGCGAGCCGCGCCGTCGCCCCGGCGTGATCGATGTGCGCGTGGGTGACGAGCAGTTTCTCGATCGTCACACCTTCGCGCGCGGCCGCGGCGAGCACGCGCTCGGTGTCGCCGCCGGGATCGACGATGGCGCCGCGCCGGGTTTTCTCGCACCAGACGAGCGAGCAGTTCTGCTGGAAGGGCGTGACGGGGGTAACGATGACGCGCACGAAGGGTCTCCGCGAAAGCTCGGCCGCAGTGTAAAGGACCGGGCCCGCCGCGCGCGCTTGATGCGCACGCCGCCTCGCGCGCGATTTCCTGCCGCCGCGCGTGCGGCGCGGTGCTACACTCCCACGCCACCGCCGCCGCGACGACACCCCGTCCCATCACCCGCCGGCCGGGCCCTAGCCATGAACAAAGACGACAAGCAGCACATCGTGCGGGCGGAGAAGGCCTTCGAGTTCCGTCACGCCATCACCTATCCATGGAACCCCGGCACGATCATCGCCGGCGCGAACCTGGACCAGATGGTCGGCCTCCAGCGCACGCGCATTCGCGTGATGCGGCTTGCCCCCGGCAACGTCGCCTCGCTCTATCACTCGCACACCTGCGAGGAGGAATGGATCTACCTGCTGCAAGGCCAGGCCGTGATCGAGATCGAGGAAACCGAGCATTTGCTGGGGCCCGGCGACTTCGTCGGTTTCCCGGCGCCGACGGCCCCGCATCAGTTGCGCAATCCGTTTCAGAAGACGGTGATCTGCCTGATGGGCGGCAGCCGTACCGAGGTCGACATGGCGGATTTTCCGCGCGACGGCAAGCGCATGTTCCGCCAGGGCGACAAGCTCGAGATCTACGACGGCGCCGACGCCGAGGAAGTCGCGCCGGCGAGCATGGACGAAGAACTGATCAGAAACATGCGTCGCTCGCTGAAACGCGAGTGACGCTCACGTCGAGGACCGAGCACATGGCGATCGAAGAAGGCAAGGCCGCACCGGCATTCACGCTGCAGGATGCGACGGGCGAGAAGGTCTCGCTGACGGATTTCAAGGGCAAGGACGTCGTCGTCTATTTCTATCCCAAGGACGACACGCCGGGCTGCACCAAGGAAGCCTGCGGTTTCCGCGATCACTGGGCGGCGCTGAAGAAGAAGGGCGTCGTCGTCATCGGCATCTCGCCGGACGACGCGGCCTCGCACACGAAGTTCATCGACAAGTACTCGCTGCCGTTCATCCTGCTGTCGGACCCCGAGCGCAAGGTCATGGAGAAGTACGGCGCCTGGGGCGAGAAGATGATGTACGGCAAGAAGACGACGGGCGTCATCCGCTCGACGGTATGGATCGGCGCGGACGGCAAGGTGCGCAAGCACTGGGCGCGCGTCGCCAAGGCCGAAACGCATCCCGACGCCGTGCTCGCGGCGCTCGCGGGTTGAACGCGCGGCCGGCGCGAACGGATCCCGGGTTCCGCTGCGATCAGAACAGGTCGACGCTGGATTCCTGCGGCGCCTCTTCGAGCTCGCCGAAGGTCGCTTCGTAGCTCGTCACCTGGTTCCGGCCGTGGCCCTTGGCGTGATAGAGCGCCTTGTCGGCCTTGTGCATCAGATCGCTGGGCAGCGCATTCGGCTGGATGCACACCCAGCCGATGCTGACGGTCACGCGCCCGACCGTCGGGAACGCGTAGTTGCCGATCGACTCGCGGAAGCGTTCCAGCGCCGACAGCGCGCCCTGCGCCGTCGTGTTGTTCAGGATCAGCACGAACTCCTCGCCGCCGTAGCGGAACAGCAGATCGTCGCTGCGGAAGCTCTCGCGCATCAGGCGCGAGAACAGGAGCAGGATCTCGTCGCCGTACAGATGGCCCCAGGTGTCGTTGATCCGCTTGTAATGATCGATGTCGGCGATCGCGAGCCAGGGCATGGTGCCGACGCGCGCGCGGCGTGGATTCTGGCGGTGCCGCTCGAGCAGTTCCTCGAAGCGATAGTCGAAGGACTGGCGGTTCAGCAGGCCCGTGAGGGCGTCGCGTTCGTAGCGATCGATCAGCGCGAGCAGGTGACGGAAGATCGCGAGCAGGCGCGCGATGCGACGCGCCGCGCCCGGCGGGATGCGGCCTGCGATGGTCACGAAGCGCCAGACTCCCGCGAGTTCGCCCAGGCACCACACGCGCAGCCCGGCGCGCCGCGCCTGCACGCAGGGGATGTCGAACGCGCTCGGCACTTGCGCGACCGCGCGCGGCAGCCAGCCCGGCTGCTCGATCTCGGCGCCGTCGCCGCAACGACGCAGCACCCAGTACGCGAGTTGAGGCGCGGCCTGAGCGCCGCCGCGCTCGTCGAAAGCTTC
>JBFWSI010000026.1:0-14474 GCA_050248455.1 Gammaproteobacteria bacterium
ACGACGGGGGCGCCGGCAGCGACGAGCTGCTGGGCGGTGGCGGTGACGCCGAACTGTCCGGCGGCCCCGCTGACGATCGCCTGTTCGGCGGCGAAGACCAGGATCTGCTGCACGGGGATGCGGGTGACGACATGCTCGCCGGCGACGGCGGGCGCGACGAGCTCTTCGGCGACGAAGGCGCCGATCGTCTCTTCGGCGGCGGCGATGAGGACATGCTGTGGGGTGGGGACGGCAACGACTATCTGGAAGGCGGCGATGGCGCGGATCGCCTCGCGGGCGGCGCCGGCGCCGACGCTCTGCTCGGCAGCGACGGCAACGACAGCCTCGCGGGAGACGCGGGCAGCGATACGCTCGTCGGCGGCAGTGGCAACGACACGCTGGCCGGCGGCAGCGGGGACGATACGCTCGACGGCGGCACGGGCCAGGACCTCTACGCCGTCGCCGATCTCCCGGGGCACGACGTCATCGTCGACGGCGGCGGCATCGACGAGCTGCACTTCGTCGAGCTGCGCTCGCTCGCAGGCCTGACGGCGACACAAAGCGGACAGGATCTCACGCTCGCCTGGGCCGGCGATCGCAGCGTGAGGATCGTCGCCTGGCGCAACGGCACGATCGATCGCTTGCGCGTGGGCGAGGATTTCGTGCTCGACGGTGCACATCTGAACGATTTCGCACGCGTCGGTCGTAGTCAGAGCCTCAGCGGTCGGCTTGCCGATCCGGCCGGCGGCGGGATCGGCACCGGCGGCGACGACGATCTCGTGCTCGATGCGTCGGCCGCTAGCGTCTCTGCCGGCGTCGGCGACGATCGCTATCTGCTGCCGGCTGTTGCGCAAGGTGTGCGGCTGCGGCTCGACGACACCGACGGCAGCAATACGCTGCAGTTCCGCGGCGCGACGCTGGCTGATCTGAGCCTCGCGCTCGATGGCGAGGCCTATGTGATCGAGATCGGCGACAACCGACTCACGGTGGCGCCGCATGCGATCGCGCGCTACGCCTTCGCCGACGGCAGCGTGCTGGATGCCGGCGATTTCCGGCTGCACGTGCTGAATGCCGCGGCCGTCGCACCGCGCCTCGCGCAGGCGCTGGAGAACCGCGCGGTCTACCTCGGGCAGTCGTTCTCCTTCGGTCTGCCGGCCGCCAGTTTCGTCGACCTCAATCCTGGTACCGCGCTGAGTTTCGAGGCGACGCTCGCCAACGGCAATCCGCTGCCTTCGTGGTTGCGCTTCGACCCGACCACGCAGCGTTTCACCGGCGCGCCGCCCAACGGGGCCATCGGTTCCTATGCCGTCCGTGTCAGGGCGACGGATCCCGGTGGCCTGGCGGCCGAGGACGTGTTCGGCCTCGACGTGCTGCCGACGCTCTCGCGCGCACCCGGCGCGGTGTTCGGCTGGCAGGGCGTGAACGGCGTCAACGGCTTCTGGATCGTGACGCCCGAAGCGGAGGGCACGCCGCGCCCGGCGCCGATGATCGCGGCGGTCGGCGATCTGAATGCCGACGGCTACGACGACTTCCTCGTCGGCGATATCGTGCACTTCGGGCGCGCACGCGGCTTCGGCTACGCGCTGGGCGCGGCGCCGCCGAACGGCTACGACGCGTTCCGGATCGACAACTACGTCGTCGACGGCGTTCGCTACGCCAGCTCTGGGCTGCATCCGGTACGCGGCGATTTCAACGCGGACGGCATCGACGACATCCTCCTGCCCTCGCCGATCGGCAATCCGGCGGACGATCGCGTGCTCTACGGCCATCGCGGGTGCTTCGTCGGTGTCGTCGATCGCCTGAGCTTGCCGACGATCGTCCGACCGACGCAGACGGCGCCGCCGCCGCTCATCTACGAAGGACGATTCGTCGCCGCGCCGGACGTACGGCGTCTCGGCGACTTCAACGGCGACGGGCGCGAAGACTGGCTCGTGAGCGTTGCGCGCGATACCGCCTCGCGGCACTGGCTCGGCGTCGTGTTCGGTGCCGCGACGGCAGCGCCGGTCGTGCTCGACGCGGCGAACGGCCGCAACGCACTGCGCCTGCACGTCGATGCCTACCCCGGCTATCCCTACACCGAATGGGACGGTGCGTTGACCGCGAGCGGCTGGGGACCGCTGCTGCCGCTCGGCGACGTCAACGACGACGGTCGTGCCGATCTCGGTCTCGGCTCCGCTCCGTATCTCTTCATGAACCAGCCGACCCATGCCGCCGTCGTCCTCGGCCGCAGCGACGGGTACGGCGGTCATCTGGCGGTGTCGGCGCTGAACGGGGCGAACGGCTTCGTGACGACGTTTCCGTCGCCGGGCCTTGCCTATTCGGGCGCGCATCTGCTGCGCGAGGCCGGCGACATCAACGGCGACGGCTTCGACGACTTCTTCGCCGTCGACGATGCGAACGGGGCCGTCTATGCGATCTACGGCCGTGTCGCGTTCTCGGGCACGATGCAAGCCGGCACCGCGGCCAACGACGTGATCGCGGCCGCCCCGAACTCGACGACGCACGCGGGACCGGGCGACGACACCGTCTATGTCCCGATGAGCGCACCGGGGCTAGTGGTCGGCGGCAGCGGTCGCAACGTGATCGTGTTCGTCGCGGCCGCTGCGCTGCCGGCCGGCTCAAAGCTGTTCCACGTCGATGCCTACGGCGGCCTGCAGGAAGACACCTACCAGGTCATCGCGCGCACGGGGCTCGCCATCATCCACCTGCACGATCCGGCCGGCCTGCCGAATCGCCTGCGGCTCAACTGGTCGCTAGGCACTTTCGATTTCCTCGTGCGGCAGGGCTCGGTGACGCTCGACTTCGGAGCGGACGCGCCGCAGATCCATCTCGAGGACGTCGATCTGGACGACGTCCTCGGCGGGCCGCGCACGGTGCAGACCATCGAGTTCGCCGACGGGCAGGTGCTGAGCTACGAGCAGCTGATCGCGCGCGGCTTCGACGTGCCCGGCACCGCGGCCGACGAGGCGCTGCGCGGCAGCGACGTCGTCGATCGGATCACGGCCTTGGGCGGGGCCGACGAGCTGAGGGGCGGGCGCGGCAACGATACGCTGGACGGCGGCAGCGGCAACGACGTCTACGTGCTGGCGCGCGGCGACGGGCAGGATTTGATCCGCGATGCGGCGGGCCGCGACGCACTCCATTTCGCTGACGGCATCGCGCTCGCGGACTTGTCCTGGCGTCACGATGCGCGCGATCTCGTGATTACCTACGGCCACGGCGACGAGCTGCGCCTCGCCGACTGGCACGTCGATCGCAATGCCCGCATCGAGAGTCTCAGGCTCGCGACCGGCAATGCGGTGGACCTCGATCGCCTGGTCAACCGGGCGCCCATCGCACGCGTCACGCCGCAGACGCTGTGGCTGGACGCCGGCACGCCGTTCCGCTACACGATGCCGACGTCCTGGTTCGCCGATCCCGATCCGCTCGACAAATTGATCTACCGCTTCCTGCTCGACAATGCGGCCGGCACTTTGCTGCAGCCGGCGTGGATGACGATGGACGGCGGCACGCGACTGCTTGCCGGCACGGCGCCGGCAGGCTTCGCCGGCGACGTGCACCTGACGATCACGAGCTTCGATCCGCTGCTGGCGCGCAGCACGCTGCCGCTGCGTCTCGCCTTCGGCAGCGGCATCACGCGCACGGGCAGCGTGAAGGCGGACACGCTCGCCGGTACGAACTGGTCCGACACGTTGCTCGGGCGCGACGGCGCCGACAGGCTGACGGGCCTCGAAGGCCACGATCGGCTCGACGGCGGCAGCGGCAACGACAGGCTCGACGGCGGCAGCGGCAACGACAGGCTCGACGGCGGCAGCGGCAACGACACGCTGAACGGCGGGGCCGGCAACGACGCCTACGCCTTCGCGCGCGGCGCGGGCGTCGATCGCATCGTCGACGGCAGCGGCACCGATGAGCTGCTGTTCGACGACGCCGGCATTCCCGCCGACTTCTGGTTCAGCCGTCAGGGCAACGATTTATCGATCGCGCGCAGCGGCACTTTCGATCGCGTCGACGTCGCCGGCTGGTACGCACCCAAACCCACGCGCATCGAACGCATCGAGCTCGACGACAGCTATGCGCTGCTCGCCGCCGACGTCGACCGCCTCGTGCAGGCAATGGCGCAGTTCGGCCCGACCCCGTCACCCGGCAGCGTCTTCGCGCCGCTGATCGCGACCCCGCTCGCGCCGGTGCTGGCGGCGAGCTGGAAGCCGCTGGCGTGAGGCCCGCTCGTGAACCAAGTGCGTGAGCACTCGATTCGCGGAGGCGAGCCCGGACTTGCTTCGGGCTCGCCGTCTCCGAATAAGTCCAGCACGGACTTGTCCAGAGTTTCCCTAAGAGCGACTGGACGTTCGTGCGTCCCTCATTCCGCCGCAGCCGGGCCGGCGGAAGAGGGTGCCGTGCTGCCGTCGCTCTTGAACGGCGCGGCCCCGGCGGGTGCCAGTCGCACGGCCGCCCGGCTGAGCAGCGAGGGCGGCCGGCCCTCGTCGTCGGCGCGGTCCTTGCTCGCCAGCGCGCGACCGATCAGCCGCGCGCCCAGCCAGCGCCACGGCTCGCGCGGGAAGTCGCGCCGTGGCGCGCGGACCAGGGGGCAGGTCGACCACTCGTCCGCCGTGCCCAGCGCCATCGCGCTGAGGATGCGGCCGCCCAGGAACGAAGGCCCGACGCCGTTGCCCGAGTAACCGACCCCGTAACAGACGTTGCCGTCCCTGCCCAGGCGCCAGAACAACGGCAGGCCGGATTTCGAGCGATCGATGGGCCCGCGCCAGCTGTGCGCGGCCGGGACGCCGCGCAGCGCCGGAAACGCCTGGTGCATCGCGCCGGTCAGCACGGCTTCGTTGTCCGAGCGTCCCTCCACTTCCGCGCCGATGCTGCCCCCGAACGGAAACTTGCCCGACATCCCGCCCTTGCCGAAGGCGACGCGCCCATCATGCGTGGTGCGGTAGTACTCCACCAGCGTGCGCCCGTCCGATACCAGCGT
Organism: Gammaproteobacteria bacterium; assembly: GCA_050248455.1. GTDB lineage: Bacteria > Pseudomonadota > Gammaproteobacteria. Next base: position 4,958 of record JBFWSI010000026.1, read on the forward strand.
CGCATCGCGCCAGCCCATGGCTTCGAGGCGATCCGGAATCGGCGGCGTCACGATCATGTCGCCCGAGACGACGACGATGCTTTGCCGGATCTCCGCCCAGCGCGCCGCCCAGGCATTCATCGCCAGCACGACCCGCTCAGCGCGGATTTGGCCGTGCGGCACCGTGATCCGCACCGGCTTGCCGTGGGCCAGCGCCAGCAGCGGCGTGTTCTCGTAGATGCGCACCCCTTTCATGAGCGCGACGCGCCGCAGGCCTCTGGCGAGCATGGCCGGCTGCACGCGCACGGCGTGTGCCTCGAACGCGGCCCCGATCACTCCCGGTGATCCGCAGCGGCGCGCTGCCTCGTCGGCCGGCCACTCGACGAGAGGCGCCATGCCATGGCGCCCTGCCGCCTCGATCGTTTCGCGCCAGGCGCCGAGCTGCGCGGCATTCGAGGCGACCCACAGCCAGCCGTCCGCGCGGATGTCGGCTGCGATCCCGTGCTCCTCGCAAAAGGCGACGACCGACGACACCGCCGCGGCCGACGCCTGCGCGATGCGCAGCGCCTCGTCCTCGCCGCACAGCTTCGCGAGCGACAGGAACTTGGACCACCACGACAGCAGGAAGCCCCCGTTGCGCCCGCTCGCGCCCGAGCCGCACAGATCGCGCTCGATCAGCACCACGTCCAGGGCCGGCTCCGCCTCCTTCAGGCGCAAGGCGGTCCACAGCCCCGTGTAGCCGCCGCCGACGATGCAGACGTCGGCGCGAATGTCCTGCGTGAGCGCGACGGCCTCCGCGGCCGGCTCGCCCTGCAGCGCCTCCTGCAGCCAGTGACTCCGGGGGAAGCTCGCGAGGCTCACGTCGGATCTTCCTTGCGATTCTCGAGGTCGATCACGAGATAACCGCCGTCGCGCATGCTCACGCACGCATCGCTCGGCACGAAGACGGTCGTGTCGGTGGCGACGACGAGCGCCGGCCCGCGCGTCGCGAGCCCGACCGCCATGCGCTCCGGATCGAGCATCCGGGCTTCGACGAAGTCGCCCACCGACTGGTCGTAGAGACGCGAGCGCCCGACGACCGCGGCATCGAGGCTCGTCGCCTGCACCGTATCCGGCGCGAGGCGCACCGGCGGCGTCACGCCGCGCGCGGCCACGCGCCACATCACGAACTCGATGTTCGTGTCCGGCTCGGCGACTGCGTAGCGCGCCTCGTGAGCGGCATGGAACGCGGCGCACACCGCGGCGAGGTCGGGCGGCGCAAGGACGGCGCCCGGGCAGGGGACTTCGATCTCGGTGACCTGCAGCGGATAGCGCGCCGCCGCGTACACGTCCAGCCGGCGGCGTTCGGCCGGCACGCCGAGACGGTCGAGGAACTGCACGCCGCGCGCGCCCAGCCGCGTCAGCGCGGCGTTCACGGCGTCGTAATCGAAAGCCTGCGCGTTGGCCGGCAGGCTCGCCACGCTCGACCAGCACAGATCGGCGTTCAGCGCGCCGAAGGCGCACAGCGCGGACGTCTCACGCGGCACCAGGATACGGCGGATGCCCAGCTCGCGCGCCAGATCGGCAGCCGCGATGCCGGTCGCGCCGCCGCCGGTGACGAGCACCAGGCGGCGCGGATCGATGCCCTTGCGCACGGTCATCTCGAGTATGCCGTTGACCATGCGCTCGTTGATCACGCGGCAGATCCCGAGCGCGCCGGCCGTCGTCGAGATGCCGAGCGGCTCGGCGACGCGCGTGCGGATCGCTGCGGTCGCGGCCTCCGCATCCAGCCGCATGCGACCGCCGAGGAACCTGTCCGCCACGAGCAGGCCGAGCGCGAGATAGGCGTCGGTGACGGTGGGCTCGGTGCCTCCGCGCCCGTAGCAGACCGGGCCCGGCCGCGCTCCCGCGCTCTCGGGCCCGACGTGCAGCAGCCCGCCGTCGTCGACGCGCGCGATGCTGCCTCCTCCGGCGCCGAGGGTCAGGATCTGCACGGCCGATACGCCGGTGGGGTGATTGTTGATGCGGCCGTCGCGCGTCACGCCCACGTGATCGTCTATCACCGTGCTGACATCGAAGCTGGTGCCTCCCATGTCGATCAGGAGGCAGTCGCGGGCCTGCTCCCGCGCGGCGAAGATCCGCGCCGCCGCCGGCCCGGTCGACGGGCCGGAGAACAGCATGTACACCGGACGCTCGGCAATCTCGTCGATCGGCTGCACGCCGCCGTCGGAAGCGACGACGAGGATCTCGCCGCTCAAGCCGCGCGTGCGCAGGCTCGCGGCGAGCCGGTTCAAATACGCCGCGACGACGGGCTTCAGCATGGCGTTCAGCGCGGTGCAGGACATGCGCACGTACTCGCGCAGCACGGGTTGCACTTCACTGCTCAGGCTCAAGGCGACGTCGGGCCAGATGTCGCGCACGATGCGCTCGACGCGCATTTCGTGCGACGGGTTGCGCACCGACCACAGCAGGCATACGGCGAGGGCCTCGCAGTCGAGCTCCCGCAGGCGCAGCACCTCGCGCCGGACTTCTTCGTCGTCCAGCGCAACGAGCACCTTGCCGTCGCGATCGATGCGTTCGGTGAGCTCGACGCACAGATGAGGCGGCACCAGCGGCTTGCCGGGAGGCGCGACGAAATTGAAGATGTCGTTCCGCCTGCCTTCGCCGCGCCACAGCGTATAGCGGGTGCCGCGCGAGCACAGGACGGCGCATTTCGCGACCTTGCCCTCGAGCACGGCATTGGTCGCCACGGTCGACCCGTGGACGAGCACCTGCGTTTGCGCCAGCAGGTCGCCGACCTCGGAGCGGATCGACCGCGCCGCGAGGGCCAGGCAGTCGAGCACGCCCTGCGTGACGTCGCCCGGCGTCGTCGGTGACTTGAAGCGGCCGATGAGTCCGGTCTCGTCGGCCAGCACCAGATCGGTGAACGTGCCGCCGATGTCCGTGCCGATGCGGTAAGTCATGCTTGCACCCCGTCCGCCGCGCGCCGCGCGGCGGTCGCCGCCTCATCGATGAACAACTCCGCGCCTGCGCACCCGATGACGACGCCATAGACCTCGCGTGCCGCCTCGAGCGATACGAAACCGTCACGCACATCGGCCAGCACCGCCGGCGCGGCGCGCCGCCGCGGATCGCCGCTGCCGCCGCCACCGCCCGTCTCGGCGACCCAGATCTGATCGGCTTCCACGCCGCTTTCGCCGGCGTTGGGCAGCGCGCGGACGAGCGCGCCGGTCGCATGGCTCTCGAGCCAGTGATTCGCCGGGCGGCCGGGCGCGCCGCCGCCGAGCCCGAACGCCGCACAGGTATGACCGGAACCGCAGAAATTGAGATGCATGCGATGGCCCACCGGCTGGATTCGATGACGGACGCCGACCGCACCGCGATGCGTGCCTGCGCCGCCCGAATCGATCACGGCGGCCGTCTCCCAGACGATCAGGGGGCGCGCGAGCTCCACCATCTCGATGGACTCGTAACCCATGTTGCCCATGATGCAGGCACCGAACATGTGGGGGAGCCCGTCATGCTGCGCGACCGCTCCACCGCCGCTGGCGGCGAGATAGAAGACGTGGGCATATTCGCCGCCGGCCTGCGGATCGACGCCCGAGCCGAAGAAGTTGGCGGCGCAATATTCGCCCATGCCGGCCATCGCTCTCTCGGGGACGACCTCGGCCCAGGCCTTGAACACGAGATTGGTCACTTCGTCGCACAGGGCGACCGTCGCGGCGGACGTGCCCACCGGCCATCTCGGAATGCCGGCGAGCGCCCCTTCGCGCAGCTTGACCTCGATGCATCGCAGCGCGCCGTCGTTCTTGGGTATCGACGGATCGAGCAAGGGCAAGCTGCCCTGCAGGGCCGAGCAGCGCGCCGTGGCATAGGTCAGGTTGAAGCCGAAGGGCTGCTGATCGGGCATCCCGGTATAGTCGAAGACGATGCGGCCGCCCTCCGGATCGACGTCGAGCCTGAGCTTGAGCGGCACGCCTTCCGGAAAGAAGCCCTCGATGACTTCGCCCCGCATCTCGACCTCGACCGAAGTCCGGGGCAGGCGCGCGATCTCCTCGCGCATGCGGCGTTCGCCGTAGCGCAGCGCCTCTTCGAAGCAGCCCTTGAGCTGCGCACGGCCGAAACGCTGGCACAGCTCCTTTATCCGCCGCTCGGCCGTCCACAGCGAGCCTACCTGTGCGAGGAAGTCGCCGTACCAGAGATCCGGAAAGCGAAAGTTGTAGGCGATGAAACGCATCAGGTCGGGAATCGGCGCGTGCTCGCGGCACAGGCGCACGGCCGGGAAATGCATGGCCTCCTCGTAGACGTCGCGAGCGAAGAAATCCACGTTGCCCGGGATGTGCGCGCCGGTGTCGATGATGTGGCACTTGTTCACCGCCCAGGCGACGAACTGGCCGTCGTGGAAAATCGGCGCAAACATCGTCCAGTCGCCGACGTGCGCGTTGCCGGCGAAGGAGGCGTTGTTCACGAACACGTCTCCCTCCGCGATGTCGTCGCCGAAGGCGCGCACCAGGAAGCGCAGCGCGGGATCCATGGTGCCGACGTGCACGGGCAGGCAGTCGTGCATGGTGAGGACTTCCGCACGCGCGGTCATGAGCGTGCAGGTGAAATCCTTGGCGCCGTAGAGAATCGGATTGCGCGCGGTGGTCAGGATGGTCTCGGTCATCTCGCTGAGGATGCCGTCGAGGCGCGCGTAGATGACGGAGAAGGTCACCGGATCGATGCTGGCGTCGCCGCAATCGAGCGCGCCCGGGATCGCGGAGATTTCCGCATCGGTGAGCGCTTCGATCATCAGCGCCGGATCGTAAGGAGGGAGCAATGGCTTGCGCTGTACTGCGGTCATCGTGATGTCTCCAGGGCGGCTTGCCGTCGACGGTATCGTTCCACCCCGGCACGGTGGCCGGTGTGGGCGAAGTCATCCTAAGCAGCGCGGAAGTGGCCGGGGTAGCGCATTATTTGCCCCGGGCGGCGCATTAAATGCACCACCCGGGGAAACTCTGCCTCTCGCGGAGTTTCCCCGAGCAGGCCCGCGCCGCCGCCCCGACGATGAACCGGCACGGCGGCGCGCGGGGCGTCGATCGCGCCCGGGACGGAAAGCGGAATCTTTACGATGCCCGGCAAGCGGCCAGGAGCCACTCTCTGAAGCAGGTGATTTCGGTGTCGTGCCAGCGATCCGCACGCGTCGCGATCGCGTAGGTGTGGAGACGGACGTCGGTTTCGAGCAGCTCCACCAGGCGCCCGGAACGGAGATCCTCTTCGACCAGCAGGTCGAGGGCCAGCGCGATCCCGTGCCCCATTCTGGCGGCTTCGATGGCGAGCGGCGCGTTCCAATAGCGCGAGCCGGGAGGGATCTCCACGGCGGACAAGCCGGCCGCGTTCAGCCAGAGCTGCCAGTGCGCATGCGTTTCCTCGTGGACCAGCGGTTGCGCAAGAAGATCGGACAGGCTGCGAACGATGCCGGGCTGCGCGAAATGCGCCCGCGGGCTCGCCACGGGGAAGACTCGCGGACGAAGAAATTCCTCGCAAGTGGTGCCGACGGCACGGCGATCCGTATAGCGGATGTCGACATCCGCCTCGCCCGCCAGCAGATCGGGAGGCCGATCCGTCGGCCGGATCGTGATTTCGATACCGGGATGCTGCTGCAGGAAGCATGAGATCCGCGGAGTCAGCCAGGTGATCGCGAAGCCGGGTGAGCTGGCGATGTGCAGCGTCGGATAACCTCGTCGTTCCTGCAGCTCGCTGGTGGCGTCCGAGATGAGCTGTAGTGCGGACGCGATTTGCTCGTAGTAGCGACGCCCTTCCGCGGTCAGGGCGACTCCGTTCGGGCCGGTCTTGAGCAGCGCCACGCCGAGCTCGTGCTCCAGCCCGAGAATGTGCTTGCTGACTACCGTGTGGCTCACCGAAAGCTCCTGCGCGGCTTTGCGATGACTGCCGAGTCGCGCCGATGCTTCGAAGGCGCGCAAGGCCAGGAAACGCGGGTATCGGTGCATGTCGCCAGAATATCACCGCACCGGAGCACGAACGCCTGTCCTCGTAGCCCGGATGCGCGCAGCGAATCCGGGGCGTACCACTTCGAACGCCGATTGATCCAAATAGCTGAGCACAAATGCACTCCACTGGCGGTTCGATGGCGTATGCCACGTAGGGGCCTCCTCCGTCATGCCCGCGCAAGCGGGCATCCACGCACTCCCCCGGCGTCCAGCTCAGAAAAAGAGTCGTTCGACGGAAACGTCGTTGTCAGGCGTGGATTCCCGCTTGCGCGGGAATGACGGTAATCAACACGCAGTGGAGCGTATTTACGCTCAGCTATATAGATTCATCAGCGCTCGACGCGGCACAGCGCCGGATTCGCTGCGCTCATCCAGGCTACGGGGAGAGGCAACGAAGCTGCACCGAATGCCCGACCGGGGCACTTGCCAGCGGCCGCGTGAACGCAAGACACTGCGTGCATGACCTCGAATACGCAGCGCCGGCTCCACCTCGGCGCCTTCATGCGCCCCGCGATCATCCACTCCGCCGGCTGGCGCTGGCCGGGCGGCTTCGCGGACGCGAACTTCAACTTCGAGCACCTGAAGCGCTTCGCACAGACCTTGGAGCGCGGCTGCTTCGACGCCTTCTTCATGGCGGATCACCTCGCGGTGCTCAACATGCCGATGGAGGCGCTGAAGCGCAGCGCGACCGTCACCTCCTTCGATCCGCTGACCCTGCTGCCGGCGCTCGCCGTCGTCACCGAGCGCATCGGCCTCATCGCGACCGCCTCGACGAGCTACAACGAGCCCTACCACATCGCGCGCAAGTTCGCCTCGCTCGACCACTTGAGCAAGGGACGCGCGGGCTGGAACCTCGTCACCTCCGCGAACCCGCACGAGGCCTGGAACTTCGGCCGCGAAGCGCACCTCGAGCACGCGGATCGCTATCGCCGCGCGCGCGAGTTCTACGACGTGGTGACGGGCCTGTGGGACAGCTGGGCGGACGACGCCTTCCTGCGCGATCAGGCGAGCGGCGTCTTCTTCGATCCCGCGAAGCTGCGCGTGCTCGATCACCGCGGCCCGGAGTTCCGCGTGCGCGGGCCGCTGAACGTCGCGCGGCCCGTGCAGGGCTGGCCCGTGATCGTGCAGGCCGGCGCCTCGGAGGCCGGGCGGCAGATCGCGGCGGAGACGGCCGAGGTGATCTTCGGCTCGGCCAATACGCTCGCCGCCGGCCGCGAGTTCTACGCGGACGTGAAGGCCCGCATGCGCGCCGCCGGGCGCGAGCCCGAGCATCTGAAGATCCTACCCGGCGCCTTCGTCGTCATCGGCGACACGCTCGCCGAGGCGCGGGCGCTGCAGAAGAAACTCGACTCGCTAGTCCACCCGGAAAGCGCGATCTCCTCGCTCGGCGTGCTGCTCGGCCACGACGTCTCGGGCTACCCGCCGGACGGGCCGTTGCCCGAGATCCCGGAAACCAACGCGAGCCGCAGCTCGCGCGAGAAGCTCGTCGCGATGGCGCGCGAGGAAGGCATGACGATCCGCGAGCTCGCGCAGTACGCGGGCGGCAGCTACGGGCTGCTCGAGTTCGTCGGCACGCCGGCGAGCATCGCCGACGGCATGGAGGAGTGGCTGCTGAGCGAGGCCTGCGACGGCTTCAACATCATGTTTCCGTTCCTGCCGCAGGGCCTGGACGATTTCGTCGCGCGCGTCGTGCCCGAGCTCCAGCGCCGCAATCTCTTCCGCCGTCGCTACGAAGGCACGACGCTGCGCGAGCACCTGGGCCTGCCGCGCATCCCGAACCGTCATTTCACCTGATGCCCGGCACCGTCTTTCGTTGTCCGGATGCCGTGACACTTCTTGGCGCCGATTAATCCAGCCACGGAGAGCACGGAGGGCACGGAGAAGAAAATTTGATGGGTTTCATCCGCGCAGACGCCAATTCAGCGCGCCGCGTTGCGGGCACTTCCTGGGCATGTCCGCTGGCATGGGAGCTGTCGTGAGAGAGATGTCGCGTTCGTGGTATCCCACTATAAGAGGCGCAGCGCCGAGCCCCGGCGTCAACGAGTGGGGGAGGCGCCGATCCCGGATTCCGCTTCGCTCCTTCCGGGCTACGAAGAGCGTCGTCTCGTAGCCCGGAAGGAGCGCCGCGCAGCGGCGCGGAATCCGGGAGGGCGCGTCAAGTCTCTTTCATGATTGCGGGTGACGCGGGCGTCATGACCGTTGGGCTGACGAAGGGGAAGTGTCCGAAATTTTGTGTGCGGGGCTTAAGATGAATCCAGAGAGGGAACATCGATGCCACGCAAGAAGAACAGTCGTCAGACCAATGACTTGGAGCTGCCGCGCATCCCCCCGGAGTGGATTGAGCAGCTTGTGTCCGGGCCGATGAGCGCGGAGGCCATCCAGATGGCGTCCGTGGCGTTCAAGAAAGCCCTGATCGAGCGGGCGATGGGGGCCGAGTTGTCGCATCACCTGGGCTACAAGGCGGGTGACGAGCGACCCGAGTCATCGAGCAATTGCCGTAATGGCACCTCATCGAAGACCGTGTTGACTGAGGACGGACCGGTTCGCATCGAGGTGCCCCGGGACCGTGAGGGCAGTTTTGAACCCCTGCTGATCCCGAAACACGAACGCCGGTTCACCGGCTTCGATGACAAGATAGTGGCGATGTATTCGCGTGGGATGAGCGTGCGCGAGGTCCAGGCGTTTCTGCGCGAGCACTACGGCACGGAGGTGTCTGCGGACTTCATCAGTTCGGTGACCGACGCAGTGCTCGAGGAGGTGGAGGCCTGGCGTACTCGGGTGCTGGAGCCCGTGTATCCGGTCGTGTTCTTCGACGCCTTGTGGGTCAAGGTCCGTGAGGAGGGGACGGTCAGGAACAAAGCGGTGTACCTGGCGTTGGCGGTGGCGCCAGATGGGACACGGGATGTGCTGGGTCTATGGATTGAGAACACCGAAGGCGCGCGATTCTGGTTGAAGGTCTTCAACGACCTGAAGACACGCGGCGTGAGCGATATCTTGCTGGCGGTGACCGATGGTGTGACGGGCATCGAGGAAGCACTGGGAGCGGTGTACCCGCGGACAACGCTGCAGACATGCCTGGTGCACCTCATCCGCAACTCGCTGGCATACGTGTCGTGGAAGGAACGCAAGGCGATGGCGGCGGCGCTGAAGGAAATCTACACGGCACCGACCGCGGAGGCGGCAGAAGCGGCGCTGGACGGTTTTGAAGCCGGCGAGTGGGGGCAGCGGTTCCCGATGGTGGTGGCGTCCTGGCGACGCGCTTGGCATCGGGTCATCCCGTTCTTCGCCTATCCCCCGGCAATCCGTCGACTGGTTTACAGTACCAATGCGATCGAGAGCATGAACGGCAGGTTGCGGAAAATCATCAAGACGCGCGGTAGCTTCCCGAACGATAACGCTGCGCTGAAGCTCATGTGGCTGGCATTGCGCAATGTCCTGGCGCACGAGGGCCACTACGTACGGGAGTGGCGCGAGGCAATGCTCCAGTTCGCCGTTCAATACCCCGGCCGCTTAACCCCAACTATCACTTGAGAATCAACCGCCTCACACACAAAAACACTGACACCTCC
>JBFWSI010000027.1:0-14221 GCA_050248455.1 Gammaproteobacteria bacterium
CGTTCCACGACGGCTGGGTCCGCACCTGCGATCTCGGCTATCTCGACGGCCCGCGGCGCGTCTGCTACGTCACGCGCATCGGCGACGTGCTGCGCCTCGGCGGCTTCCTGACCAGCCCGCAGGAGATCGAGGCAGTGCTCGAGGAACACCCGGCTGTGCAGGGCGCGCAGGTCGTCGGCGCGAATTTCGGACGCGAGCCCGCGGCGGTCGCCTTCGTGGTGCCAACCGCCGGCACCGGCGTCGACGAAAACGGCCTGCGCGAGTGGTGCCGCACGCGGCTCGCAGGCTACAAGCTGCCGCGGCGCTTCGTCGGCGTCACCGAGTTCCCGACCACCGCGAGCGCGAACGGCACCAAGATCCAGCGCGCGAAACTGCGCGCGATGGCCCAGGAGATCGCCGCCGGCACTTGAGCCGGTGCACGAACGAAGAACGGCAAGAGGGAGGTAAGCATGAGAAGAGACATCGAATTCAACGCCGACGGCGTCACGCTGCGCGGCTGGTTCTACACTCCGGACAAGGGCAAGGGACCGTTCGCCTGCGTAGTGATGGCGCACGGCTTCTCGGGCGTGAAGGAGATGACGCTCGACAAGTTCGCCGAAGCCTTCGCGGGCGCCGGCCTCGCCGTGCTCGTGTACGACAATCGCTGCCTCGGCGCGTCCGGCGGCGAGCCGCGCTCGGAGATCGATCCGACCTGGCAGCGGCGCGACTATCGCACGGCGATCAGCTATGCGCAGACGCTGTCCGAGGTCGATCCCAAGCGCATCGGCATCTGGGGCACGAGCTACACGGGCGGCGCGGTCTGCGCGGTCGCGGCGATCGACCGGCGCGTGAAGGCGGTGGTGAGCCAGGTGCCGTTCATGCGCGGGCACCACAATCTCCAGCAGTTCCTGCCGATCACGGGCGTCGAGGCCTTCCGCAAGATGCTCGACGACGATCGCCTGCGCCGCCTCAAGGGCGAGCCCTCGGCCTACATGAAGATGTGCTCGCTGGATCCGAACGAGCCGCACGTATTCCCCGGCACGGCGACCTACAACTTCATCCATCATTTCGTGAACGCGGATCCGGGCTGCAGCTGGGAGAACCGCGTCACGCTGCGCTCGATCGAGTACATGATGGAGTACGACGTGATGGGCTACATGGAATACATCAGCCCGACGCCGCTGCTGATGATCGTGTCCGACTACGACACCACGACGCCGACCGACATCGCGCTCGCCTGCTACGACAAGGTGCAGGGGCCGAAGGAGCTCGTGGTGATCAAGGCCGATCACTACGCCGCCTACATCGAGAAGTTCGCCGAGACCAGCGCTGCCGCGCGCGACTTCTTCGTCAAGTATCTCTGAGGCCCGTGCGCGCCGCGTGCTCGCGCGGCGCGCCTTTCAGCTTGGTTTCAGGCCGGAGCTCCACAATGGCTCTCGACACGGGCGCACCGCGCCCTCCACCGAGACCCCAACAAGGAGTTCCGCATGAACAAGTCGAAATACGTTTCCCGTCGTTTCCTCACGGCTTCCGCCGTCGCCGCCGCGCTGGTCGCGACGAGTGCCGCTGCGCTGGCCGACGTCAGCTACGGCGAGGCGCGCAAGCTGCGCGCGGACGGCAAGGCTTTGCCGGAAGAGCGCATCATCGAGCTCGTCAACAAGGCGCGTCCGGGCGAAGTGACCGATCTCGAGCTCGATCGCGATCTCGGCCGCCTGGTCTACGAAGTCGAGGTGCGCGATGCCCAGGGCCAGGAATGGGATCTGGAGCTCGACGCCGCGAGCGGCGAGGTGCTCGGCGAGCAGCGCGACGACTGAGCGCGCACGGCAGCCCGTGGACGGTAGGCGATGATGCTCTGGCGTAGCGCGATCGTCTGCGGGCTGCTGGCACTCGGCGCCGCCGCGTTCGCCACCGACATCGGGCAGGACGCGGCGCGACGCCTGAAACGCGAAGGCAAGATCGTCGCGCTCGGCGCCATCGTCGCCGAGATCAACGCCCGCTGGCCGGGCCGCGTGATCGAGACGGAGCTCGAGCGTGACGACGGCGGCCGCTACGTCTACGAGATCGAGCTGCTCGGCGACGACGGCCACGTCTACGAGTTCGAATACGACGCGGGCAGCGGCCAGCGTCTCGGCTTCGAACGGGAACGCTAGTGCGGGAACGCTAGTGCGCCTGCTGCTCGTCGAGGACGAACCACGGCTCGCCGCGCGGCTGCGCGAGCAGCTGAGCGCACAGGGCTATGCCGTCGACGTTGCGAGCGACGGCATCGATGCCGAGTTCCAGGGCCTCGAGGTCGACTACGATCTCGTCGTGCTCGACCTCGGCCTGCCGGGACGGCCCGGGCTCGAGGTGCTCGCGCACTGGCGCGCGCAGGGCATGCGGGCGCCGGTCCTGATCCTCACCGCCCGCGACGGCTGGCAGGAACGCGTCGCCGGCCTCAAGGCCGGGGCCGACGACTATCTCGGCAAGCCTTTTCACGTCGAGGAGCTGATCGCGCGGCTGCAGGCGATCCTGCGCCGCGCGCACGGCGAGGCCGCGCCGCAGCTGACGGCCGGTGAGCTCGTGCTCGACGAGGACCGACGCACGGTCAGCGTCGCCGGCGGCGCTCCGCAGTCGTTGACCGCGACCGAGTTCCGGCTGCTGCGCTGTTTCATGCTGAATCCCGACAAGGTGCTGTCGAAGACCTTCCTCACCGAGCACGTCTACGATCAGGATTTCGATCGCGACAGCAACCTGATCGAGGTCTATGTCCGTCGCCTGCGCGAGCGCATCGGCGAGGCGCGGATCGTGACGCGGCGCGGCCAGGGCTACGTGTTCGTGCAGGCGGCGCGATGAGCACGCTGCGCGGGCGGCTGTACGCCGCGCTCGGCGTGTGCCTGCTCGGCTTCTCGCTGGTGCTGTGGTTCGCCGGCAATCGCCTGCTCGATGCGCTGGCGCGGGATCTCGTCGCGGCCCAGCTCGACGACGCGGCGGCGGCGCTGCTCGCGGTGCTCGAGATCGATGCCCAGGGACGCCCCGTCCTCGGCGGCACCGCGCCGGAATACGACACGCCGTTCTCCGGCCACTACTTCGTCGTGCGCGCCGGCGGCCGGGAGTTCGTGTCGCGCTCGCTGTGGGACGAGAGCCTCGCCTACGCGCCGCCGACCGTCGGTCGCGTCGTCTTCGCGCAGCGCAGTGGTCCGCAGGGGCAGCCGCTGCTCGTGCGCAGCGCGGCCTACGTCAAGCAGGACAGCCAAGTCGAGATCGCGGTCGCGGCCGATCTCGGGCCCGTCGCGACCTACCGGCAGCGGCTCGCGGCGCTGATGCTCGCCGTCACGGCGGCCCTGATCGTCGCGCTCGCGCTCGCCCAGCATCTCGTGCTCCGCGTGTCGCTGCGGCCGCTGGGCCGCGTGCGCGCGGCGCTGCAGGCGCTGGAGAACGGCAGCGCCGCGCGGCTCGACGAACAGGTGCCCGGTGAAATTCTGCCGTTGGTGCGCGAAGTGAACCGCTTGCTCGCGACGCTCACGCGCCGGCTCGCGCATTCGCGCCATGCGCTGGGCGATCTCGCGCACGCGCTGAAGACGCCGCTGCAGATCCTCGGCGACGATCTCGCCGAGCTGCCCGCCGACAACGAGCACGTGCGCGACGCGCGCGAGCGGACCGCGCGGATCGGCGCGCTGGTCGAGCGCGAGCTGCGCCGCGCGCGCCTCGCCGGGGCCGGCGTCAACGCCGCGCGCTTCCGGTTCGACGAGGATCTCGACGATCTCTGCGCGACGATGCGCCAGCTCCATCGCGATCGCGAGATCGAGATCCGGCGGTGCGGACCCCTCGCCGCCTACGGCGATCGCGAGGATCTGCACGAGCTGCTCGGCAACCTGCTCGACAATGCCTGCAAGTGGGCGACGCGCCGCGTGCGCGTAGAGATCGCGTCCGGCACGGCCTTGCGCATCGTCGTCGCCGACGACGGCCCCGGGATCGCGGACGAGTCGCTGGACCTCGCGCTCGCGCGCGGCGCGCGGCTCGACGAGACGCGCGCGGGCCATGGCCTCGGCCTCGGCATCGTCGCCGACATCGTCGCGGCCTATGCCGGCCGGCTGGACTTCGCGCGCGACGCCGCGCTCGGCGGGCTCGCCGTCAGCGTCGAACTGCCGCTCGACGGGGATGGGAACACCTGAGGCTCCGCGGCAGCGGGAAGGCGCGAGCCCGATCGCCAATCGTCACGCCGCGGCGTCGCGTTCCGCCTGCTCCAGCGCTTCGGCGCGCTCGAGCCAGGCCGCTTCCGCGACGGCCTGCGCCTGCTCGAGCTGCGCCTTGTCGCTCAGCACGCGCTTCAATTCTTCCTTCTTCGCCGGCTCGTAGAGCGCGGGATCTTCGAGGCGCGCAGCGAGCGCTGCGCGTCGTTCCTCGATGTCCGCCAGGGCCGCTTCCGCTTTCTTCACGGCGTCGCGCAGCGGCTTCAGCTGCGCGCGGACCTGCGCACCCTGCTGACGCCGCTGCTTGTCGCTCGGCCTGTCCGTCGCCGGCGCCGCGGCGGTGGCGGCGGGATCGCGACGGCCGGCGGCCAGCCAGCGCGCGTAGTCGTCGAGATCGCCGTCCCAGGGCGCGAGCCTGCCGCCGTCGACGAGCAGCAGCCGGTCGGCCGTCGTGCGCAGCAGGTGGCGATCGTGCGCGACGACGATCAGCGCGCCGGCGTAGTCCTGCAGCGCGAGCGTCAGCGCGTGGCGCATCTCGAGATCGAGGTGATTGGTCGGTTCGTCGAGGAGCAGCAGGTTCGGCCGCGCGTGCATCAGCAGCGCGAGGACCAGCCGCGCCTTCTCGCCGCCGGAAAAACTGCCGACGGGGCGCGCGAGCATGTCGCCGTCGAAAGCGAAGCTGCCGAGGAAGTTGCGCTGGTCCTGCTCGCGGCCGCTCGGATCGACGCGCTGCAGCTGCGTGAGCGCGGTCGCGTCGGCGTCGAGCTGCTCGAGCTGGTGCTGCGCAAAATAGCCGACGGCGAGCTCCTTCGCGCCGTGCACGTCGCCGGCCTGCGGGGCGAGTGCGCCGGCGAGGACCTTGATCAGCGTCGACTTGCCGGCGCCGTTCGCGCCGAGCAGCGCGATGCGATCGCCCGGGGCGATCGTCAGCGACAGACCGTCGAGCACGCGGCGCTCGCCGTAGCCGGCGGCAACGCGGTCGAGCACGAGCAGCGGCTGCGGCAGCTTCGCCGGCGACCGGAAAGCGAAGCTGAACGGCGAGTCGACGTGGGCCGGCGCGATCAGCTCGAGCCGTTCGAGGGCCTTCAGTCGGCTCTGCGCCTGGCGCGCCTTGCTCGCCTTGTAGCGGAAGCGCTCGACGAAGGCGTGCATGTGCGCCATCTCGCGCTGCTGCTTCTCGTAGGCCGCCTGCTGGCCCGCGAGTTGTTCGGCGCGGGCGCGCTCGAAGGCGCTGTAGTTGCCGGTGTAGAGCCGCACGCCGCCGCGCTCGATGTGGGCGATGACGCCGACGACCTGATCGAGGAAATCGCGATCGTGCGAGATCAGGATCAGCGTGCCGGGGTAGGACAGCAGCCACTGCTCGAGCCAGATGACGGCGTCGAGATCGAGATGATTGGTGGGCTCGTCGAGCAGCAGCAGGTCCGAGCGGCACATCAGCGCCCGCGCGAGATTCAGGCGCATGCGCCAGCCGCCGGAGAAGGACGCGACGGGCTGGTTCTCGTCACCCGGCGCGAAGCCGAGCCCGACGAGCAGGCGCGCCGCGCGCGCGGGCGCCGCGTAGCCGTCGATCGAGGCCATGCGCAGGTGCAGCTCGCCGAGCGCCGTGCCGCCGCGCGCTTCCTCGCGCGCGATCGCCGCTTCGAGCTCGCGCAGCTCGCGGTCCCCGTCGAGCACATAGGCCAGCGCGGGCCGCGGGTCGGGCGGTGTCTCCTGCGCGACGTGCGCGAGCGTGATCGCGGCCGGCAGCTCGACCTCGCCGGTGTCGGTGGACAGCTCGCCGCGGATCAGCGCGAACAGGCTCGACTTGCCCGCGCCGTTCGCACCCGTCAAGCCGACCTTCTGGCCGGCATGCACGGTGAAACCGACGCCCGAGAACAACACTTGCCCGCCGCGCCGCAGGCTCACATCACGAAAGGACAGCATGGGCGCGCAGTGTAGAGAGTCGGTGGGCCGGTTTACAGCTTTCGGGGCTTCGGGGAATTCAATCTATATAGCTGAGCGCAAATATGCTCCATTGCTATTCGATGGCGCCCGCCTACGTCGAAGCTTCCTTCGTCATGCCCGCGCAGGCGGGCATCCACGCAGTCCCTCGGCGTCCAGCGCAGAATGAAGAATCGCCCAACTGAGACCCCTTCGTCAGGTGTGGATGCCCGCTTGCGCGGGCATGACGGTCAACGAACACGCGGGGGGAGCGTATTTGCGCTCGGCCATCTAGATTCCCCCGACGCAAGGACGCACACGCCCCCTATACTGGCGCGCATGACGCGTGAGAAGCGAATCGGACTGATGCTGTGGCCCGCGCCGGGGCTCGACGCCGGCTATGCGCGGGCGCGCTGGGCGGAGACCGCGGGCTACGACGACGCGTGGTTCCCGGACGCCGAGGGCATGCACGATCCGATCGCGCTGTGCGCCGCGCTGTCGGCCGTGACCTCGCGGATCCGGCTGTGCACGGGCGTCGTGCCGGTGTTCAACCGCCCGGCGCCGATCCTCGCCGACGAAGTGAGCCTCATCACCTCGCTGGCGCCGGGCCGCTTCGTGCTCGGCCTCGGTTCGTCGACGAGCAACATGATCGATCGCTGGTACGGCGTGCCGTTCGTGAAGCCGCTGACGCACGTGCGCGAATACGTGAGCCTGCTGCGCGGCATCTTAGCCGGCGAGAAGACGGACTTTCGCGGCGAGCGCGTGCGCAGCCACGGCTTCCGGCTGCAGGATCCGCCGCGCCCCGCGCTGCCGATCGTGCTGGGCGCGATGGGCGCGAAGATGCTGCAGCTCGCCGGCGAGCTCGCCGACGGCGTGGTGCTGAACGATTTCACGCCGCTCGATCGCCTCGATTACGCGCTGACCCAGCTCGATGTCGGCGCGCAGCGCGCCGGCCGGCGCGTCGAGGATCTCGAGATCGTGAAGCGGCGCGCGGTGAGGGCGACCTTCAGCGACGAGGAGCACGACGAGGCGCGCGAGTTCTTTCGCCATCATTTCGCGTTCTACGCGTCCGCACCGGTCTACCAGCAGATGATGATCGCGCTCGGCTACCGCGACGCTGCGGAGGAGGTGCGCGCCGGCTATGCGAGCCGCGATCGCGCCCGCGTCACGCGCGCGATCACCGACGAGATGGTGTCGCGGATCTTCCTGTTCGGACCGCCGGCGTTCTGCCTCGCGCAGCTGCGCGAGCACTACGCGCGCGGCATCGACACCGTGGTCGTGAGCCCGCAGGCGTCCTCGGCACAGGACTTCGCGCGCAGCGCGGAAGCCTTCGCGACGCGCGCGATGATCCCGGAGAATCGCACACGACTCTCGTAGCCCGGATGCAGCGCGGAACCCGGGACTGGGCGTGTCGATTCGTCGAAGATCCCGGGTTTCGCTACGCTGCACCCGGGCTACGAAGCCATTTTTCTCTCTTCCTCTCGAAGGAGCGCCGGCATGTACGTCAATCCGCATTTCAAGGTAGAGGAGCCCGGGCCCGCGCACGATCTGATCGAGCGCGTCCGCGTCGGCATGCTGGTGTCCTCGGCCGGCCCGCACGCGACGCACATTCCCTTCGTGCTCCATCGTGACGAGGGGCCGCTCGGCACGCTGGTCGCGCATACGCCGCGCGCCGATCCGATCTGGCGCCACTTCGGCACGCGCATGCTGGTGGTGTTCCAGGGGCCGATGAGCTACGTCAGGCCGCGCTACTATCTCCGTCCCGGCTTGCCGACCTACAACTGCATGATCGTCCACGCCTACGGCGTGCCGAGACCGATCGAAGATCCCGGCCAGGTCATGGCGCATCTGCAGGAGCTGGTCGCGCTTCACGAAGCGCCGTACGACGATCCGTTCACGATCGACGAAGTGCCCGTCGACTATGTCCGCTCGCTGCTGCCTGCCATCGCGCCGTTCACGCTGGAGATCGATTTCCTGCAGGCCAAGTTCCGCCTCAGCCAGAACCGCGGCCGCGACGAGCGCACGCGAGTGCAGGAAGCCCTGCGCGAGCGCGGGCGCGACCACGATCTCGCGATCGCCGAAGCGATGGCCGGCCACCGCTACGCGAGCGACGAGGGCCGCCATCTGCTCGTCGACGTGATGCGCGACGACACCGTCCTCGTGCAGGACGAAGCACCCGGCATCCCGCCTCGTCGTTGAGACGGGGGATTTAAGAATCTAGCCGCGGAGGACACGGCGGAAGAGATGGATTGGGCCTGTGCCTCGGTGGCGCGTCTGCGCCCATCGGCACCGGCGTCACGGAGGCGCCAATCAATCCCTTTCTTCGTCCGTGCCCTCCGTGTTCTCCGTGGCTAGATTCCTCAGCTCAAACCCGCGGCACGACCGTCGCGCGCAGCCCGAAGCGCGGGCGGTAGGTGACGGAGGCGAGGGGCACGACGGGGTGGCCCGGCACGGGGCGGACGCGGAACAGCGGCAGCAGGCGGGCGAGGACGAGCTGGATCTCGAGCATCGCCATGCCGGCGCCGATGCAGGTGCGCGGACCGGCGGCGAAGGGCAGATAGCAGTAGGAATGGCGCGACTCGCTGCGCTGGGGGCCGAAGCGCGACGGATCGAAGCGCTCGGGATCGCTCCAGTGCGCGGGATGGCGATGCAGCGCATAGGGCAGGATCGCGACGTAGGCGCCGCGCGGAATGCGGTAGCCGCCGAATTCGCAGTCGGCGGCCATCGCGCGCGACAGGCCCCATACCGGCGGATACACGCGCATCGATTCCTGCACCACCTGCTTGAGATAGGGCAGGCGCGCGAGATCGCCGGCCTGCGCGGGCCGGCCGCCGAGCTCGCGCGCAAGCTCGTCGACGAGCGCTGCTTCGACCTCCGGATGCTGGGCGAGCAGGTGGAAGGTCCAGCCCAGCGCGGTCGCCGAGGTCTCGTGGCCGGCCAGCATCAGCGTGACGACTTCGTCGCGGACCTGCTGCTCCGCCATCGCCTCGCCGGTGTCCGCATCGCGCGCGGCGAGCAGGAGGCCCAGCAGATCGCGACGCTCCTCGCCGCCGGCACGCCGGGCCGCGATCAGGCCGTAGACGATGCGGTCGAGCGTCGCCAGGTGCCGCGCGAATTCGCGGTTGCCGCGCGTCGGCAGCCACGGCCACTGCGTCAGCAGCGCACGGACAGTCTTCGGATTGACGTTCATCACGTCGAGCATCGCGGCGACTTCGTCGGCGTGCGCATCGATGTCGGCGCCGAACAGCGTCGCGCCGACGACCTGGAAGGTCAGCCGGCTCAGATCGCGATCGAGCGCGAAGGCTTCGTCGGCGCCGCGCGCGCGCCAGCGCGCAACCAGCGCCTCGGTGCATGCGTTGATCGCGCCGTCGAAGGCATTGACGATGCGATTGTGGAACATCGGCTGCATCAGCCGGCGCTGCCGGGCCCAGTCGGGCCCGTCGTTGGTGACCAGCCCGTTGCCCATCGTGATGCGCAGCACGCGGTAGTCGATGTTGTCCTTGGTGAACTGCGGCCAGGCCTGCGTCATCACGCGCCGCACGTCTTCCGGATCGTTCAGCAGGTAGATGTCCATCAGCCCGCGCCAGCGCAGCACGTCGCCGTACTCGCGCGCCAGCGCCGTGAAATAGGTCGCCGGATTGCGGCGATAGCCGGCGAGGCTCTGCCAGAAGCTCGGGCCCGGCGGCGCAGGCGCGTGGGCGCGGGCGGCAGTCGGCGCGTTCATCCGATCTTCTTCAGCGGAACTTCGGGATCACTTCTTCGGCGAAGAGCTGCAGATGCTCGTCCATCTTCTCTTCGGGATAGCCCGGCGGCACGGTCCAGGTGTAATAGCGCTCGATGCCGGTCGCCTCGGCGTAGGCGCCGATCGCGTCGACCGCCTGCGCCGGCGTCAGGATCTGCAGGATGCCGAGCTCGACCAGCGCGGTCGGCGAGGACACCGGCGGGAACAGCGCCTGGCCGGCGTCGCCGAGCCAGCGGTTGTAGACCTCGATCTGGTAGAGCACGTGCGGCCCGAGCGCGGCGAGCGTGCGCTTCGGATCCTTCGACACGATCAGCCAGAAGTGCCCGCCGATCGCGCGGCCGGGGCCCGCATGGCCGAGGCGCGCGCGCTCCTCGCGATAGATCTTCAGCAGCTCGCCCATGTCGCCGGTGCCGAGATAGCCGTCGCCGACGCGCGCGGCACGCCGGGCCGACGCGGGCGCGAAGCCGCCTATCCACAGCGGCGGCGGCGACTGCACGGGCATCGGCGCGAGCTTCGCGCCTGCGATCGTGAAGTGCCGGCCGCGGTAGTCGACGGTCTCGCCGCGCCACAGCGCGCGGATGATCTCCAGGCCTTCGTCCATGCGCGCGCCGCGATCGCGGCTCGACAGCCCGAGGCCCGCGAATTCCTGCGGCCGGTAACCGACACCGACGCCGAGCTCGAAGCGGCCCTGCGAGAGGATGTCGATCGTCGCGGCGTCCTCGGCGACGCGCACGGGATGATGCAGCGGCAGCAGCAGCACGCTGGTGCCGATGCGGATGCGCGTGGTGCGCGCGGCGACCGCGGCGGCGAGCGGCAGGATCGACGGCGCATGGCCGTCGTCGCAGAAGTGGTGCTCGGTGAGCCACACGTCGTCGTAGCCGATGGTCTCGGCCCAGGCGATCTGGCGCAGCGTCTGCGCGTAGACCTCGGTGATCGGGCGCGCCCACCGTGCGGGGTTGCGCAGCGAGTACCAGAGGCCGAAGCCGAGCCGCCGGCTCATGCGGCCTCCGCGCGCGGTGCGATCGTCACGGGCATGCCGTGCTTCGGCTTCAAGGTCACTTTCGCCGCGGGCTCGAGCGGATGGCCGGGCAGCGGTGTCACGCGGTAGCGCGGCAGCACGCTCGCGAGCACGAGCTGGATTTCGAGCATCGCCATGCCGGCGCCGATGCAGGTGCGCGGGCCCGCGGCGAAGGGGATGTAGCAGTAGCTGTGGCGGCTCTCGGTGCGCTGCGGGCTGAAGCGATCCGGATCGAAGCGCAGCGGCTCGGGCCAGAAGTCGCGATGTCGATGCAGCATGTAGGGCATGATCATCAGGTAGGCGCCGGCCGGCACGTGATGACCCTGCATGACTTCGTCCTGGTGCGAGCGCCGCGCGATCGCCCACACCGGCGGCCGCACGCGCATCGTCTCCTGCACCACCTGCTTCAGGTACGGCAGCCGCGCGAGATCGGCGCTGGTCGCCGGCGCGCCCCGCAGCTCGCTGCGCAGCTCCTCGAGCAGCCGCGCCTCGACCTCGGGATGCCGCGCGAGCTGCTCGAAGGTCCACAGCAGCGCGTTCGCCGAGGTCTCGTGACCGGCGAGCAGCAGGGTCACGACCTCGTCGCGGATCTGCTTCTCGTCCATGCCGCTGCCGTCCTCTTCGTCGCGCGCCGCGAGCAGGCGATCGAGGATGTCGTCGCGACGCTCCCCGCTGCGGCGCCGCGCATCGATGAGGCCGTAGACGATGCGATCGAGGCGGCGCACGGCGTCCTGCGTGCGGCGGTTGTGCGGTGTCGGCAGCCAGGGCAGCAAGGTCAGCAGCGCGCGCAGCTCGTGCGTGCTGATGTTGATCACCTCGAGGATGTCGGCGATCTCCGCCGCATGGGGCTCGACGTCGACGCCGAACAGCGTGGTGCCGACGACCTTGAAGGTCAGCGTGCTCATCTCCTGCTCGAGCGCGATGTGCTGGCCGGGCGGCAGCCGCGACCAGCGCGCGAGCATCTCCGCGGTCAGCGCGTTGATCGGCGCGTCGAACGGGTTGATCGCGCGGTTGTGGAACATCGGCTGCATCAGCCGCCGCTGTCGCGCCCACGCCGCGCCGTCGGCGGTGACGAGGCCCTTGCCGAGGGAGCCGGAGAGGATGCGGTAGTCCAGCGTCTGCTTCGAAAAGCGCTCCGACGGCGCGGACAGCACGCGCTTGACGTCGTCCGGGTGATTGACGATGTGGATCGTGATCGGCATCCGCCACTTCACGACGTCGCCGTAGCGCTCGACCAGGTGCGCGAGAAAGGCCAGCGAGTCCTTGCGGTACTCGCGCAGGCCGTAGAGCAACGGTGTGGTCGGCGCCGGCGGCGCCGCCGCGCCAGTGAGCGGCAGAGGGCGTTCGTTCATGACGCGTATTCCAGGTAGGCCCGGCCGATGGCGGGGCGTCCGTCCGGCGTCGACACGCTCCACGCGAGCAGGCCGGGCGAGGGATTGCAGGTGTTCAGGCGCAAGCTCGTCGGCATCTCGACCATGCCGCTGAAGCGACCGCCGATGCGCCGCACGCGTGCCGGATCCCCGGCCAGCCGCGTCTGCACCAGCCGCGACACCGCCAGCGCGAGCGTGGCCGTCCCATGCAGGATGAGGCCGGGCAGCCCCGCGGCGCGGGCATGGGCGAGATCGGTGTGGATCGGATTCCAGATCCGCGCGCATTCGGTATAGACGTGCGCCGCCTGCAGCGGCACCGTGATCTGCTCGACCTCGCCGGCAACTGCGGCCACGGGTGCCGCCGGCCACGCCGGTGCGGGCTCGAGCCGTCGGTCCGGCCCCACGACGTCGACGTCGCGGTAGAGCGTGCCCTGCCAGGTGCGGAAGACGAGCCTGCCGCGCGCGTCGACGCTGTCGAGGCGTTTCAACAGGTAGGCGCCCGGCTTGCGCCGCTCGATCGCGACCGCGGTCGCCGTCGTGCGCAGCACCGTGTCGCCTTCCAGCGGGGACAGCAGGTGCAGATCGTGATCGGCGTGGACGGCGCGCGCCTGCTCCGCGGCCGACATGCCGGCCGCGCCGGGGCCCAGACGCAGCGCGAGGATCGAGTCCCATTCGACGCAGACCGGAAACACCGGATGCATCGCGAGCGGCGAGCTCGTGTCGTAGTAGCACGCATCGCTCTCACCCAGGCCCGCGGCATAGGCCATCAGCCAGCGCGCGTCCACGCGGTGTTCGGCGGGCTCGGTGGTGGTGCCGACCAGGCTGCTCGACAAGGGCATCGGATCTCCGTGACGGGCGCGCATGCGCCACCGGCTTGGGCCGCTGCGGTATCGTAACGGACCACGTCGTCCAGGGAAGCCCCATGATTCAGCCCACGCGGTCCGCGTTCGCTGCCGCCCTCGTCCTGATCTGCGCGGCCGCCGCCGCCGCGCCGCCGCTGCCCGACGTCGACCACCTGGCCGCGCTGATGCGCCGCGCGGTCGTCGAGCGCGGCGATTATCCCGATCTCGACCGGCTCCATCCCGCGCTCGACGTCGACACGCTGTATGCGGTGCAGGCCCGCTACGTCGCCGCGCAGCTCGCGGACGGCGCGCGCATCGGCGGCTTCAAGGGCGGGCTCGTGCCCGTTGCGCCGATCGGCGGCGTGCTGCTCGCCGACGGCCTGCTCGAGCGACCGGCACGGGTGTCGCGCGCGGCCTATCGCCGGCTGCTCGTCGAAGCCGAGATCGCGTTCGAGCTCTGCACGCCGGTCACGGCGCCGCTCGCCGACGTCGCCGCGGTGCAGGCCGCCGTATGCCGCCTGCGTCCCGCCGTCGAGCTGCCCGATGCCGCGCTCGCGGATCTCGACGTCCTGAAGACCGATCCGCCGCGCCTGGCGCGGGCGCTGATCCCGAACAACATGGTCACGCAGGCGGTGGCGCTAGGCGCCGCGGTGCCCGCGGCGAAGATCGATCTGAAGACGCTCCACGTGCAGACCTTGCGCGACGGCGTGCTGCTCGGCGAACGCGCGCCCGGCGCGCCGAACGAGGCGATGTGGGAAACGGTGCGTTGGATCGTCAACGAATTCGCGCTGAAGCGCGGCTATCGCGTCGAGGCCGGCCATCTCGTCATGGCCGGCAACCTCACCGGCCTGCATGCCGGCGACGCCGGCCGCTGGCGCGTCGACTACGGCGCGCTCGGCAGCGTCGCGTTCGAGGTTGGCGACTGAAGCGCGCGTCCCGTCACGGCGGCGCCAGCGGCCGCATCTCGAACTTGCGCGTGATCTGCAGGCGCAGCGCCTTGTCGGTGAGCGTCGGCGGCGCATCGCGCAGGCTCACGGCCAATGCGAGCTCCTGCCGCGCGGGCAGATGACCCGGCGCTTCGAGCCAGAACAGCGTCTTGTGGTGCTCGCCGGGCGCGAGCACGACGTCGACGTGCTCGTCGTGCAGCACCCGGTCGCGCCGCTTGAAGACGAAGCGGAAGG
>JBFWSI010000028.1:0-14152 GCA_050248455.1 Gammaproteobacteria bacterium
GACCGGGATGCCGGGCATTTCGCTCACCAGCCCTTCGGTCAGGTGCCTTGGTTGACCGACGGAGAGCTCTCGATCTTCGAGAGCGGCGCGATCCTGCTTCATCTCGGCACGCTCAGCGACACGCTGATGCCTGCCGATCCGCGCAGCCGCAGCGATGCCATCCAATGGGTGTTCGCGGCGCTCAATTCGATGGAGATGGCGACCGTGCCCTGGTCATTGTTCAAGTTCTTCGGCGATACGGGCGACACGTGGGGTCCGAAGTTTTTCGACGAATGGGTGAACGCCCGCCTCGGGCACCTGGAGCCGGTATTCGCCAACGGCGGATGGCTGGCCGGTTCCTTTTCCGTCGCCGACATTCTGATGGCGGATGTGCTGCGCCTCGTCGATCGGTTCGACGGGCTGGCGAGCTACCCTGCCTGTCGCGCCTATGTCGCACGCGCCACGGCCCGCCCGGCGTTCAAGAAAGCATACGCAGACCAGATGGCGCATTTCGCAGCGGCGGATCGCAACGAAGCCTGACGATTCCGGCCGATGTCGCCGCCTCCGCGCTGCGCCGCCGCCCGACGGCACGCCGAACGCCGTAACCCGACCCGCCGCGCACAGCTGTCCGCTACGGATTCGGCTTGAGGTCGTCACCGCCATGAGCGCCACAGCGGGCGGGCGTCTGTCCGCTCACATCGGACGCGCCCACTTGCTCGTCCTGAACTGGCCGGACTAGAGTCGGCCGAAGAGTGTGCTCGAGGAGACCGAGATGGTTGCAGCGAAGAAGTCGACGCTCGCGCGCGCGAAGAATCCAATGCCGGCTGCGGTGCGCCGAGCCCTCGAACAGCAGAAACTGACTGCAGCCTACGACAGGCGACCGCCGTACCAGCGCAATGACTATCTTGGCTGGATAGCGCGAGCCAAGACCGAGGCAACGAAACAGAAGCGGCTGGACCAGATGCTTGCCGAGCTGAAGGCCGGCGACAAGTACATGAAGATGGCGTGGTCCGGCGCGGGCGACGTCTGAGCCTTCGTGCCGACCCGCTGCGGCAGGCGCCGCTCGAACCTTGGGCGGCATCAGAGCCACACACACTCCTGTTTACACGAGGGCGCGAGTACCAGTCGCTCGCCGACTGCACGCGGGTGAAGTCCCAGCCTGGCGCGAAGTGCCTGCCGTTTTCGGCAGAGCTTTCGAAGACGACGATACGTATCGGCGCCAACCGCCGAGCAACGGATATTTGCACGCCCGGCTCTCGCCGGCATCCTTCATCGCCATCGCCGGCTACCTTGGCGATACCGTCGCTGGCGGACTGGCGAGCTGCGTGCCGCAAGAGTTCGAGCAGGAGCGAAGCGGGATCTACAGGCGGCGCTTGGCCGCGTCAGGGGACGGTGTACACGTTCCTGCCGCGGCCGAGCGGCAGCCGCCTCCGCGTGGCCGGGTCCACGATTGCGCCCGAAGCAAAATCCCGGGTTACGCGCTGCGCGCTACACCCGGGCTCCGGAGAAAATGCGCTCAGGCTTTCACGCCGCGGCGCAGATCCTCGACGAGCGCCTTGCTGGAGCGATTGCTGCGCGGCGCGCCTTCGACCGCTTCGCCCAGCCACGGCCAGAGGCCGCGGCGCAGGTCTTCCGGCAGCACGTTCTCGAGGTACTCGAGCGCGGTGCCGCGCAGCGTCCGATCGCGGCTCGCCACTGCGCGCAGGGCGAGGCGCAGCGCCTGCCGGTCGAGCACCAGGCCGAGCAGCGTGAAGACGTGCTCCATGCTGACGTTCATGCGCGGATCGTCGACGTCGGCGAGCTCGCGCGCGTCGCCGTGGAGCTCGACCTCGTACTGCAGGGCGCGCGAGGTCCAGGCCTGCGCGTCGACACGCAGCTCGCGCTCGATCGCGGCGAAGACGCGGGCGGCGTCGATCGCGATGCCCGCGTCGCGGGCGTGCATGCGGGCGAGGACGCGCGCGCTGCTGTAGCGCACGTTGAACTCCTCGTCCTCGAGCCCGCTCATCAGCGCTTCGACCGCGCGCGGATTGTGCGTGACCTCGAGCACGCTCGGGATGCGCTGGCGCGCCGCGAGCGGCAGATCGGGATCGAGCAGGGCGTCGCCGAGCGTGCCGATGAGGCGCGGCGCCATCCAGCGCAGTTCCATGCGCACGTCGCCGGCGAAGGCGTCGTGGGCAAGCAGCGGGATCAGGTACGGCGCGAGACGCAAGTCCATGAAGCTGCCGGCGAGGCAGCCGCGGATCGTCTGCTCGTCGCCGGAGGTCAAGGACGTGACGGCGGCGGCGAGGCGCGGCGCGGCCGGATCGGGCACGACGCTCGCATCGTCGGCGCTGGGCTCGGGCACGGGCGGATCCTCGCCGCCCGCGCGCTGCTGCTTCATCTGGCGGATCTTCGCCGCCAGCAGCTCGCGCTCGCTCGCGGCGCTGAGCTCGGCGAGCGTATGGCGCGTCGTCGCGTCGACTACTTCTTCGGCGGCGAGCGAGATCGCCCCGTCGCGCAGGCTCGCCGCGAGCTGCTCGACGTAGCCCCGATGCAGCCGCAAAGTCACGCCCAGCGCGAGCAGCGCGACGACGACCGCGACGATCACGACCGCGGCCGAGCTCAGCGCCGGCACCACCGCGAGCAGCGCGAGCAGGATGCCGCTGCCGACGACGTCGCCGAGGCGATCCGAGGCGACGTCGATGATCGCCTTCGTCGGCCGCTTCGTCAGCGGCGGCAGCGGCGTGTACAGCAGCTCGAAGGCCGAGCGGAACAGCGAGTTGACCGTGACCATCTGCACCGCGCGGATCGCCGTCGTCGCCCATAGCCGGCCGACGCCCGCGCCGAGCAGCCCGGCGAACACCGTGACGAAAGGCATCAGCGCGAGCACCGGGCCGATCCCGAAGCGCTTCAGCAGCCGCGGCCCGAGCAGCCACTGCACGAGGAAGGTCGCCACGCCGACCAGCGCGTAGAACTGCCCGAAGAAGCCGACGAGATCCTCGCTCTCGGTATAGCGCAGGCTCGCCTGCGCCTTCATCGCGTAGTCGAGCAGCGCGGCGAGCACGGCGACCAGCACCATCAGCGCACCCATCCACTGCAGGTAGCGCTGCTGTCGCAGCAGCTGCAGGCCCGGCAGCAGCCCCAGCTCCGCGGTGACGCCGGCCGGCCGCCGGCCTTCGCCGATCGCGCGCACGCCGACGCCGCACAGCGCGTGCAGCAGCGCGAGCACGAGCAGCATCGCGCGCACGTCGACGGCGTCCGCGACGCGGCCGGCGAGCACGCCGCCGAGCAGACCGCCGAGCGTCGCCGCCGCGCCGATGCGCGCGATCGTCTGCTTCGCGGTGTAGGGATCGAAGCGCTCGTTGACGACCGACCAGAAGCCGCTGATCAACACCGCGCCGAACACGCCCATCTGCAGGTAGAGCGCGATGCTGACGAGATGAGGCGCCGCCGCATAGAGTCCCCAGCTCGCGAAGAAGAGCAGCGCCGACAGCGCGAAGGCGCCCGGCATCACGCGCGACGGCCCGAACTGCGCGAGCAGGCGGGCGATGACGACGACCGCGAGCATCGACAGCACGGCGGAGGCCATCACCATCTTAGGCAGCGCCGTGACGTCGAACTGGGACAGGAACAGCGCGTCGCGTGTCGCCTTGCCGGCGACCTGGTGCGCGATCATCAAGGTCGCCGAGCCTAGCGCCCAGGACGCGGCGGGCAGGCGCCTCCGGTCTGCGCTCATGCGCGTGCGAGCACCGCGCGATAGGCAATGGCGATCCGGGCCACCGTCAGCGCCCACACCGTGCAGATCGCGATCGTGAGCCAGCTGAGATCGACGGCGACGCTCGCGGCCGGCAGCAGCTGCAGCGCGAGCAGGATGAGCCCGGAGCCGATGCCCTTGAAGAGCCGATAGCCCACCATGTCGATCCATGCCTTCGCCTGGTAGGTCAGCACGGGATCGACCGGGATGTAGAGCAGCTCCTTCGACGCGCGGTTGATCGAGTACGACAGCCCGCGATCGCCGATCTTCATCGCGCCCGCCGTCCACAGCGACGGCGACAGCCAGAACACCGCACTGCTCGCCGCGAGCACCAGCGGCTGCAGCAGCAGCCCGCCGATCGCGCCGAACAGCCGGTGCACCAGCGGCGTGACGACGACGTTGACGGCGATCGACACGAGGCCGAGCAGGCTGAAGAACTCGCTGATGAAGGCGGTGCGCGCATCGAGCTCGACGTACTCGCGCTCGGCCATGTCGAGGAACTGGTATTCGACGACGGGCTGCGCAAGCTGCGAGCAGCACAGCAGCAGCGCGATCAGCACGAGGTAGCGGTTGCGAAACATCACGCGCCAGTCGCCCGCTTCGCGCATCGGCTCCTCGTGCACCTCGGCATAGACGCCGGCGCGATACATCGCATAGTTCAGCACCCACACGACGAGCAGCAGCGCGGCGCAGACATAGAGCAGATCAGGCGTACGGAAGGGCATGTCGGCCTGCACGAGCCGGCTCGCGAGCAGGCCGCCGAGCACGCCGCCGACGAGACCGCCGGTGCCGACGAACCAGAAACTGCGACGGCCCTCGTCGTTGCTGCTGACCGAATCGGTGAGACTCCAGAACTGCTCGACGAGCACGACGCTGAAGAGGTCGACGAACACGTAGAAGGCCGTCGCGCTGACCAGATCGCGCGGCGTGAACACCGTGCGGAACAGCACGAGCAGGCCGGCGAAGACCAGCAGCGAGCCGAGCACCACGCGCACGCGCTCGAGCTTCGCGACGATCACGTGGTAGCCGGCGATCGCGACGACGAGCGTCAGCGCCGAATAGACCCAGGCGTAGGGCAAGGCCTCGGCGCCGCCGTACTCGATCAGCAGCGAGCGCGACGCGGCCTTGACCTGGTAATAGGCGAGGATGATGAAAAAGAAGTTCGCGAACAGCGCGAGCGCGCGGCCCATGGCCCGCGGACGCTCGGGTCCGGCGGCGAGTGCTACTGTGTCTGCGCGCATGCCTTGTCGCGTGGTCGCGGCCGGGCTCGTTCCCGACGGGTTGCGGGCCGCGGAGACGCGATGGTAGAGTCCGGCCCGATATGGGGGGCTACCGTAACACATTTGTCCGCAGGCTCGCCCGCACGGCGGCCGCGGCCCTGCTGTGCGGCGTCTGTGCCGTCGCCTTCGCCGACGGCGACGTGGCCGGCGGCGATCCGCTGCGCGAAGCCTACGATCCCGATCTCCAGTACGGCCTCGAAGCCGCCCTCGAGCGCCTCGCATTGGACGACGACGCGGCCCGCGAGAAACTCTGCATCGCCCTCGTCGACATCACCGACCTCCATCACCCGCGCGTCGCCGAGGTCAACGGCGATCACATGATGTATGCGGCGAGCCTGCCGAAGATCGCGATCCTGCTCGGCGCCTTCGTCGAAATCGAGCGCGGCCATCTGAGCCTGTCGCAGGCGAACGTCGAGTCGATGACGCGCATGATCCGCGTGTCCTCGAACACCGATGCGACGCGCATGCTGAACCTCGTCGGCAAGCGGCGCGTCAACCGCATCCTGCAGTCCGAGCGCTTCCGGCTCTACGACCCGGTGGTCAACGGCGGCCTGTGGGTCGGCAAGGAGTACGCGCAGGGCGCTGCCTTCGAGCGCGATCCGCTGCACAATCTCTCGCACGGCGCGACGGCGATGCAGACCGCGCGCTTCTACTACCTGCTCGAAGCCGGCGAGCTCGTGAACCCGAAGCTCACGAGGGTGATGAAGTCGATGCTGTCGGAGCCCGGCATCAAGCACAAGTTCGTCAAGGGCCTCGACGGCATCCCGGGCTTGCGCATCTACCGCAAGTCCGGCACCTGGCAGCACTGGCACGCCGACAGCGCGCTGGTCGAAGGCCAGGGTCGCAAGTACATCCTCGTCGGCCTCGCCGACGACACGCGCGGCGGCGAATGGCTGGCGGCCCTCGCCCCCGAGCTGCACAAGCTCGTCAACCCGACCCGCCTCGCGTCCGCCCGCGCGCGCTGAGCGCGCGCCGTCCCGCCTCGCCCTCATACCGTCATCAGCGTGACGGTCGGTGTGTTCAATTCCGGCGCGGCGTGGAAACCGCGCACCAGCACGATGTATTGACCCGGCTCCGCGAGCCCGAGATGCCGCACCACGCGGCGCGCGATCCGGTTGGGGTTGTCGGTACCCGTCCCGGGGTCGACGACGGGCAAGGTGCCCCACAGCAGGTTCATGCGCCGGCACACGGCGGCGTCGCGCGACACCGCGACGATCGGCGCGTCGGGACGCGCGGCGCTGATCGTCGCCGCCGTCACGCCCTGCATCGACAGCACGACGACGGCGCTCGCGCCGGTGTCGGCGACGAGCTGCGCGACGGCATTGGCGATCGCATCGCCGAAGGACACGTGGCCGGGATCGCCGGCCGCATGCGCGCGGCCGCCGGCCGGGCGCATGTGGAACTGATAGGACTCGGTCTGGCGCGCGATGCGGCTCATCATCGCGACCGTCTCGATCGGGAATTCGCCGACCGCCGTCTCGCCCGACAGCATCACCGCGTCCGCGCCACTGGCCACGGCGTTCGACACGTCGGTGACTTCGGCGCGCGTCGGCCGCGCGCTCGCGATCATCGATTCGAGCATCTGGGTCGCGACGATCACGGGCTTGTCGCGGCGACGCGCGAGGCGAATCAGCTGATGCTGGGCGAGCGGCACCTGCTCGGGCTGCAGCTCGACGCCCAGATCGCCGCGCGCGACCATGATCGCGTCGGCGGCGTCGATGATCTCGAGGCCGTTCTCCCGCGCCTCGGGCTTCTCGATCTTCGCGATGATGGCGGGCTGCACCGGATGGCGCGCGACGATCGCGCGCAGCTGCGCGACGTCTTCGGGCCGGCGCACGAAGGACAGCGCGATGAAGTCGACCTGCTGCGCCAGCGCGAAGTGCGCGTCCTCGATGTCCTTGTCGGTCAGCGACGGCGCCGACACGTCGGCGCCGGGCAGGTTGATGCCCTTGTGATCGCCGACCGGCCCGCCGTTGACGACGACGCAGCGCACCTCGCTGCCGTCGACCTCGAGCACGCGCAACTCGACGGCACCGTCGTTGAGCAATACGCGATTGCCTGCGCGCACGTCGCCGGCGAGGCCTGCGTACTGCGAAGGGATCAGGGTCTCGTCGCCGACGACCTCGCGCATCGTCACCGTCACCTCGCGTCCTGCCGTCAGCGTCAGCGGGCTGCGCGCGAAGCGTCCGGTGCGGATCTTGGGGCCGCAGAGATCGGCCAGGATCGCGGTGTGTCGTTCCAGCGCGGCCGCATGGGCCCTGATGTGCGCGATGACCGCGGCGTGCTCGGCATGCGTGCCGTGCGACATGTTGAGCCGGAACACGTCGACTCCGGCCGTCACCAGCGCCCGGATGCTGTCGCCGTCGCGCGTGCGCGGCCCGAGGGTCGCGACGATCTTGCTGCGCCGATGTTTCAGGAGATCGAAGCTCGTTACAATCGACATCGCGACTCCTGTCGTCGGGCGAGTCCTGGCGGGACGATGGCTCCGACAGCGGCGTCCGGTCCGAAACCTTGAGGCGTCCCGTCGTCGCGGAGCAGCATGAGCCAGTTCGATCTCCTCGCCACGCGGCGCTTCCTCCCGCTGTTCGTCGCGCAGTTCCTCGGCGCGCTCAACGACAACATCTTCCGCTTCGCGCTCGTCATCTTCATCACTTTCACGCTCGCCGAGCGCTCGCCGCTACCGGCCGGCATGCTGGTCGTCGCCAGCGGCGGCATCTTCATCCTGCCCTTCTTCCTGTTCTCGGCCTTCGCCGGCCAGCTCGCGGACAAGCTCGAGAAGGCGCGGCTCATCCGCCTCATCAAGCTCGCCGAAATCGCCATCATGGCGCTGGGCGCGATCGGCTTCTGGCTGCAGCACGCGGGCTTCCTGCTCGGCGTGCTGTTCCTGATGGGCACGCACTCGGCGTTCTTCGGTCCGCTGAAGTACGGCATTCTGCCGCAGCACCTGCACGAGCACGAGCTGACCGGCGGCAATGCGCTGATCCAGATGGCGACGTATATCGCCATCCTGCTCGGCGCGATGATCGGGGGCTTCGTCGCCGGCCTGCATGGGCACGGCGCCCTGCCGATCGTCGTCTGCGTCACCGCGGTCGCCTGCATCGGCTGGCTCGCGGCGCTGCGCATCCCGGACGCCCCGTCGTCGGTGCCCGAGCTCGCGATCGACTGGCAGCTCGGCCGCGCGACCTGGCGGCTGCTGCGCGAAGCGGCCGCCGAGCGCACGACGCTGGTGCTGACCTGGCTCATCTCGTGGTTCTGGTTCGAGGGCGCGACCTTCCTCAGCATGGTGCCGACCTTCGGCAAGGAAACGCTGGGCGCGAACGAGCATGCGGTGACGCTGCTCAATGCGGCCTTCACGGTCGGCATCGGGCTCGGCTCGCTCGCCTGCGAGTCGCTGTCGCGACGGCAGGTCGAAATCGGGCTGTCGCCGTGGGCGGCGGTGGGACTCTCGGCCTTCGCGCTCGATCTCTACCTGCAACCGGCGGTCGCGGCGGCCGGCGGCAGCCTCACGCTCGCGAACTTCTTCACGACCCCGTCGGCCGTGCGCGTGTTCGTCGATCTGGTCGGGATCGGCGCCTGCGGCGCGCTCTACATCGTGCCCTTGAACGCCGCGCTGCAGGCCAGCGCCGCCATCGAGCGGCGCTCGCGCGTGATCGCGGCGCTGAACGTGTGGAACGCGCTGTTCATGGTCGGCTCGGCGGTGTTCACGCTGATCCTGTTCAAGCTCGGCGTCACGATCCCGCAGGTGTTCGCACTGGTCGCCGCACTGAACGTGGTCGCCATCGCCGCCGCCCTGTGCGTCTTGCCGGCGCTGCGCGGGCGCGCAGTCGCCGTGTGGAGACGCGCACCTTCCCCGTAGCCCGGGTGCAGCGTAGCGAAACCCGGGATCTTCGTCGCGAGATGACACGCCGACCCCGGGTTGCGCGCTGCGCGCTCCACCCGGGCTACGAAGACACGCGTCTCGATCCCTGAGGCTTGCGCTTGCCTCGCGGCCGCTTGAACGCCAGCGCGACGACGTCGCGGAAGTGGCCGACGAAGTGGACCTTGATGCCTTTGCGGATGTAGGCCGGCAGCTCTTCATAATCGCCGCGGTTGGCTTCCGGCAGCAGGACTTCCTTGATCCCGACGCGCTTGGCCGCGATCAGCTTCTCGCGCACGCCGCCGATCGGCAGCACGCGGCCGGTCAGGGTCAGCTCGCCCGTCATCGCGAGCGGGCGCACGAGCTCCTCGTTGCGGGCGAGCGACAGCAGCGCCGTCGCCATCGTGATGCCGGCGCTGGGCCCGTCCTTCGGCGTCGCGCCTTCGGGCACGTGCAGGTGCACGAAGGCCTCGTCGAAGAAGGCCGGATCGCCGTCGTAGTCGGCGAGATGCGAGGACACGTAGCTGTAGGCGATCTCGGCCGACTCGCGCATGACCTCGCCGAGCTGGCCGGTCAGCTTGAAGCCGCGGTTCTTGGTGTGCACGCGGGTGGCCTCGATGTCGAGCGTCGCCCCGCCCATCGCCGTCCATGCGAGGCCGCTGACGACGCCGACGCCGCGCTGCGCCTCTTCGGGCCGGAACAGCGGCTTGCCGAGGAAGTCGGGAAGATCCGCCGGCTCGACCCTGACGACCGTACTGCGATCGCGCAGCACCTTCAGCGCGGCCTTGCGCGCGATGCGGTTCAACTGCTTCTCGAGATTGCGCACGCCGGCCTCGCGCGCATAGCCGTCGACGATCCCGCGCAGCGCGGGATCGCTGACGACCAGCTGACTGGCCGACAGGCCCGCGCGCTTGCGCTGCTTCGGCAGCAGGTGGCGCTTCGCGATCGCGAGCTTCTCCTCGGCGACGTAGCCGGCGAGGCGGATCACCTCCATGCGATCGAGCAGCGGCCGCGGAATGGTGTCGAGCTGGTTCGCGGTGCACACGAACAGCGCGCGCGAGAGATCGAAGCGCACGTCGAGATAATGATCGAGGAAGCCGACGTTCTGCTCGGGATCGAGCACCTCGAGCAGCGCCGAGGCCGGATCGCCCTGGTAGGAGCTGCCGATCTTGTCGATCTCGTCGAGCAGGATCACGGGGTTCGCGCTCTGCGCCTCGCGCAGCGCCTGGATGAACTTGCCCGGCATCGCGCCGATGTAGGTGCGCCGGTGGCCCTTGATCTCGGCCTCGTCGCGCATGCCGCCGACGCTGAAGCGATAGAACTTGCGACCCAGCGCGTCCGCGATCGAGCGCCCGATCGAGGTCTTGCCGACGCCCGGCGGGCCCACCAGCAGCATGATCGAGCCCGCAATCTCGCCGGTCAGCGCGCCGACGCCGAGGAATTCGACGATGCGATCCTTCACGTCGGACAGGCCCTCGTGATCGCGATCGAGCTGACGTCGCGCGGCGTCGATGTCGAGATCGTCGGCGGTATAGCGGCCCCAGGGCAGCGAGGTCAGCGTATCGAGATAGTTGCGCGTGCCCGCGTACTCCGGCGAGCCCGTCTCGAGCATCGAGAACTTGTCGAATTCCTCGTCGATGCGGGCCTGCACGTCGGCAGGCACGACCGCGCCTTCGAGCCGCGCGCGGAAGCGCTCGCTCTCGACGGTCTTGTCGTCCTTCTGGATGCCGAGCTCCTTCTGGATCTCCTTCAGCTGCTCGCGCAGGAAGAACTCGCGCTGGCGCTCGCTGACGCGCTCCTCGACCTTCTGCCGGATCTCGCTCTGCAGGCCCGCGACCTCGACTTCGCGCTGGATCAGCAGCATCACCTTTTCGAGCCGGCGCAGCAGCGGAATCGT
Source organism: Gammaproteobacteria bacterium (assembly GCA_050248455.1). GTDB lineage: Bacteria > Pseudomonadota > Gammaproteobacteria. Next base: position 10,746 of record JBFWSI010000028.1, read on the forward strand.
CTCCAGCACTTCCTGCAGCTCGGGGCCGCTGGCACTGGTCAGCGCCGCGGCGAAATCGCCGAGCGGTGCGGCGTCGTCCGGGCTGAAGCGCTCGAGATAGGCGCGCACGTTTTCCTTGTAGAACGGGTTGTGCGGCAACAGCTCCTTGATCTTGCCGATGATGGCGAGCGCGTACGCACGGACTTCCTGCGCATTCTCCTCAGGGACTGCAGGGTATTCGACCTGTGCGACATAGGGCGCCCGGCGCGACAGCCAGCCGCCGAGCCGGAAGCGCTGCAGGCCCTCGGCGATGAACTGGATGCGACCTTCGCCGCGCACGGGGTTGTGCATGCGCGCGACGGTGCCGACCGCCGAGAACTGCTCGGGCTCCGGCAGCTCCTTGCCGCCGCTCGGCGCATAGACCAGCCCGACCAGCTGGTGTGGGGTCTTGCCGATGCGCTCGACGGTTTCGAGCCAGAGATTCTCCGGCAGCACGAGCGGCATGGTCTGCGCGGGGAAGAACGGCCGCGCCGGCAGCGGCAGCAACAGCAGCTTGCCGGGCAGGCTGTCCTTCAAGAGGGCCGGGACGCTCGCCGCTGTGTCGACAGCGGCGGCAGGATCGTTGTTGCTGTTCATGGAACCCCGTGAGTGCTGCGCGCAACGCGCGCGCGTTCTCCGGGAGATGCGGCTCGCGGCGGCCGAATTCAAGCGGCCGGGCATGCCCCGGCCGCGCGGGATTCAGCGCGCCGGCGGCTGGGCGCGGACGATGCTGCGCACGGCGTCGATCAGATCGTCGGCGGACGCGAAGCGCTGCGCGGGATCCTTGGCGAGCAGGATGTCGATGATCGGCTGGAAGTGATGCACGGCGGCCGGCAGCTGCGGCAGATCGGCGTGCACGTGCTGGTAGACGAGGGCCGCCGCGCTCTCGGCGCGATACGGCTTACGACCCGTCAGCATCTCGTAGAAGATCACACCGGCGCTGTAGAGATCGGAGCGCTGATCGACCTTCTGGCCCAGCGCCTGTTCGGGGCTGATGTAGTTCGGCGTGCCGAGCACGCTGCCCGCGCGCGTCAGCTCGCTGGTCTCGTCGAGACGCTTGGAAATCCCGAAGTCGGCGAGTGCGAGGCTGTCGTCGGAGCGGAACATGATGTTGCCGGGCTTCAGATCGCGGTGGACGATGCCGACGGCGTGGATCGCGCGCAGCCCGTAGGCGATGTGCAGCAGGTAGTTCACCGCATCGCCGACCGACACGCCGTGCTCGATGCGCTGCTTCAAGTCGCCGCGCGTGAAGAACTCCATCGCGATGAAGCCGTATTCTTCGGTGAAGCCGTGCTCGAGGAATTTCACGACGTAGGCGCTGTCGACGGCCGACACGAGCTCGGCTTCGCGCACGAAGCGCTGCAGGACCTGCGGCTCCTTGATGCAGGCGACGTCGATGACCTTCAGCACCAGGGTCTGGCGATCGCCGGCGCGCTCGGCGAGATAGACGCGCGAGGTCGCGCCCTGGCCGATCAGGCGCACGAAGCGATAGCCGATGCGGCGCCCGTCCGGCGTGCGCGCGTCCTGCGGCAGCCGCATCTCGCGCACGATGAAGGCGTCCTTCTGCAGCTTGAGGTTCGGCCGCGTCGCCTCGCCGTCGGCGCGCCGCGCCTCGCGCTCGCGCAGCGCATCGCGCACGAGCGCAACGAGGCGCGCCTCGTCGAGATCGCCTTTCTTGACGAAATCGTGGGCCCCGGCCTTGATCGCCCGCGCGCCGACGTACTCGTCGCCGGTCGCCGTCATCAGGATGGCCGGCGGAAAGCCGTCGCAGCGCCGGTAGCGCGCGAGCCAGTCCAGGCCCGTGGTGCCGTTGCCGAGCTGGTAGTCGAGCAGCAGCACGTCGTAGATCGACCAGTCGAACTCGGCCGACGGATCGCCCTGCTGTTCCGGATCGTATTCGGTCACCTCGACGTCCGGCCATTCGCGCGCGAGCAGGCGCCGCACCAGCGTCATGTACTCGCGCGAGTCGTCGACGATGATGATCTTCATGCCCGTGGACGCACCGGCCCCGGATAGGAAAGTGACGGTGCTCGAATGCTCGTCGCCGCCGGTGCTCGGCGCGGCGTCGAGGGTCGGTGTCGAGCTGAGAGCTTCTTCCATCATTCGATAATCGATACGAAAAAACCGGCACACTCGCGACTCGAGCGAAAACCCTCGATGCGCGGCGGCAAGCCCGGCACTGTCCGGACGAGCCGCCGGGACGCAGGCCGGCACCGAACCCGACGCGCGGCGCGGGTCCACCCCTCGCTATGTCGGCCGATACGTGAAAAACATGGCATAAACTGCTGAACCCGACTGCAAGGATCGATATTTTGCGACGGACCACACATCTGCGCCGGCTCCTGCTCGGCCTCGTCCTGGCCTGCGGCGCGCCGGTCTTCGCCGCCGCGGCCGCCGACAACCCCGAAGGCCGCGCCGCGATCGAGGCGATGAAGGCCCACCCGCGCGGTCCCTTCGACCAGATCCGCTGGTTCTGCAAGGACGGCGCCGTGCTGATGCCGACGCCGAGCGCCTGCAAGCCGCACGGCGGCGGCCACCAGCACGGCCAGTGGTCCGCGCGCACGCGCGAGCTGCGCGCGGACGGCTATCGCATTGCGAACTTCTTCGCCGATCTGGACGTCGATGCGCTGCTCGCCGCCGACGGCACCTATGCCCCGCTCGCGCAGATGCTGGTCGAGCGCTTCCTCGTCGAGGCCGACGACGGCTGGATCCTGCGCCAGGCGCGCTACTACCGCGGCGCCTTCCAGGAAGAGGACGAGCGGCGCGGCGCGCGCGCGCTGCTGCTGACGCTCGCCGGCCGGCAGGAATGGGTGGACTTTCGTTACCTCCTGCTGCGCACGACCGCCGGCCTCGTGCCGCACGGCCCGGAAACGGCGTCGATCAAGGAGGTGCGCCAGCTCGCCGCGACGCTGTCGGATCGCGATCCCGCGTTCAAGGCCCTGCGCAACAAGATCCACGGCCGCCTCGCGCGCGCCGATGCCGCGGCGGTCGATGCCTACGCGGCGAGCCTGCCCGAGGCGCGGCGCGCCGATTACCTGCGGCTCGCGGCGCAGATCCGGGCGCTGTTCGACGACGACCTCGGCAACGGCCTCGACGCGGCGCTGCAGGCGGCGAGCAAGTCGCCCGAGGTCACGGCCCCCCTGCGGGCGCTCGCCGAGGCCTGGCAAGCGGCAACCGACGACGCGGCGCGGCTCGAGGTCGCGGCGCGCACGCTGAAGGAGCTGCGCGATCTCGTCGCGGGGCCGGCCGGCGCGTCGCTGCGGCTCGCGCTGCTCGACACCAGCCTGCTCGCCGAGTCGAGCTGGTTCACGCACGCCGCCGGCGCGCGCGGCGCGGCGGATGCAACGACGCGCCGCGCACGCCTCGCGCGCATCGCCGGTGGCCTCGAC
>JBFWSI010000029.1:0-14022 GCA_050248455.1 Gammaproteobacteria bacterium
GAGATCGTCGTCGCCCTGCGTCCAGTCGATGCGAAAGCCCCCCTGTCCCCTGTACCACTCGTCGTCGCGGCCGAGCCCTGCCGGGGTCTCGGTTTCGCCGCGCGCGAAGGCCTTGCCGTAGACGCGATAGCTGGCGGCCTCGCCGATCCGGCCGCCGTGCCGGAAGCTGCCGTGTTGTTCGCGATTGCCGGCGCCGAGCGCGACGAGCTGGCCCTGCGTCGCGATCGCCGGCCGCGTGACGATGTTGACGACGCCGTTCATCGCGTTCGCGCCCCACAGCGTCGCACCCGGACCGGCGTTGACTTCGATGCGCTCGACGTCCTCGAGCAGCACGTCCTGCGCATCGGCGTAGACGCCGGAGAACAGCGGCGAATACACGCTGCGGCCGTCGATCAGCACGAGCAGCTTGTTGGCGAAGTTCTGCGCATCGGGATTGCCGCCGAAGCCGCGCGCCGAGAGCGCGTAGTCGCTGGCGCTGAGCTGGGTCACCAGCAGGTTCGGTGCGAGACGCAGCGCCTCGAACAGGCTGGTCGCACCGCTGCGCAGAATCTCCTGGCGCGTGATGACGTATACCGAGGCGGCCGCGTCGCGCACCGGCAGCGGCTCCTTGCTCACGGAGATCACCTCGACCTCGCCGAGTTCCTCCAGTGACAGCCGGTTCAGCGCCACGGCCTCGTCGCGCGCATACGCATGGCGGACCGCGACGCCCGGCACACAGAGCGCGAGACAGGCCACAACGCATGCGAGTGCGGAAAATCTTCCGCACGCTCGCCCCCTCGGCAGCGAAATTGCCACTGGTACAGCCCCTGCTCGCACAATCCCCCTGCGTCCATGGCGCTTCGCGTCCGCATTGCGCGGCGTCGCGCTATCGTCTGTAAGTGAACGTGGGCAGGAATAACGCGAAACCTCCGGCTGCGCAATTAATCCGTCGCGCGCGAGCGCTTTCTCATCGTGCCTGACGGTCGATGGCGAAATCCCGAGGCGATGACGACGACGTTTGTCCGACAGCGCCGCGTACGGGCAGCAACCCCGGTCGAGCTCGGTCCGTCGCTCCACGACCCTCGAAGTGACCTGCGGGGGCCGGACTCCACCGGGCTCGGGTCCGGGTTCGAGGATGCTCATCGGGATCAGGATTCGCTTGCGCAGGAAACGAACAGGGCGGCAACGACCCCCGAGCAGTATTTGCGCGCGACGATTAGCGGCCGCGTACTCGCGGCATGTAATCCGTACACCCGGCGCCAGCACGCTTTACACGATCGCGACCCGCAACGGTGCGCGGCGAGCTTGCCCGCGGCGCGCCGCGCCATACGGCGCGTGGCATGTGCCTTGCTCATGTCCGCCATGTGCAGCGGCCGCGGGTCGCTCCTGCCGTCGATAACGAGGTGCCGTCATGAATTCGATCATCTATCTCGTGGGCCTGGTCGTCGTGATTCTTGCCATCCTGTCCTTTCTCGGCCTGCGCTGATCGCGGCCGCAGCTACGGAGAGAACGATTCATGAATACGGTCATCCTGGACGTGAACGAAACGCCCGCCACGGAGAAGGCCGCCTACGTCGATTTGCCGGCCATCATCGCGGGGGCCTTGCTCGCAGCGGCGATCGCGTTCCTGTTGACGACCTTCGGCTCGGCCGTCGGGCTCTCGATGCTGTCACCGTGGCGCGGCGAAGGCGCGTCCGGCACGGTGTTCATCGCCGCCGTCGGCTTGTGGACGATCTGGGTCACGGTGAGCTCGATGATGCTCGGCGGCTATGTCGCGGGGCGCATGCGACGACGCGTGGCCGACATGGCCGATCACGAAGTGGAAGTCCGCGACGGCATCAACGGCCTCGTGGTGTGGGCGCTGGCGGCGCTGTTCGGCGCCTGGCTGACCGCGAGCGTGGCGGCCGGGGCAGCCCGCGCGGGCGGCGCAGCCCTCAAGGCGGGTGCCGAGGCCACAGCGGCGGTAGCTGCTCCCGCAGCCGCCGCAGCGGCCGATCGGGCCGATGGCGATACGCTGCAGGCCGCGACCGATCGCCTGCTGCGCTCGGCGCAGCCGGCGAGCGACGAGGTGATCGCGCGCACGATCGCGGCGGCGGCAACGGGTGAGCCTTCGCCCGCCGATCGCGAATGGCTGATCGGGGCCGTCGCGACGCGCACGGGCCTGACGCCGGAAGAGGCGACGCAGCGCGTCGACGCGGCCTATGCCGAAGCGCGCCGCCTCGCCGACGAGGCGCGTGCGGCGGCCGATACCGCGCGGCGCGTCGGCGTCCTGGTCGGCTTCCTCGGCGCGGCTTCGCTGCTCGCCGGCGCAGTCGGCGCCTGGTGGGCCGCGACGCGCGGCGGCCGCCATCGCGATCAGCGCACGGATTTCAGCCGCTACGTGCGCTTCGCGGACTGAAGCCTGCTCGCCGCGGCATCCCGAGCCGGCGGTGCCAGCCAGAACTTCTCCTGCGGCGGCATCGCTCCCAGCTGAACCGCGACATCGCGAAAATTCCAGTGCGTGAACTCGCGCACGATGCGGCGCTCGCGATAGCAGTGGAAGCTCATGCCGCGACAGTGCGTCGTGCGACCCCTGGCCGGCAGGCCGAGGAAATCCATGTTGTGCGTGGCCTTCCACACCCACTGGATCACGGCCCATTCATCGTAGTCGAGCGCGGCGCCCGCCAGCGTGTCCGCACTCCAGGTCTGCCACAGGGCCGGCGAGTAATTGGCGGGCACGTCGCTGCGCGCGACGCCTCTGTAGTCGCCTGCCGGCCCGCCGTCGTAACGGATCACGTCGAACTGATGCACGCCCGCCGGTGAATCGGGGCCGGCATCGTCGAACGGCAGGAAGGCGCGGTGGAGATCGCCTTTGTCGGAGATGGTCTGGAACAGGGTGACGTCCTCGAACACGAAGTCATCCGCGTAGTAGTGGACGATCGCGTCCGCGCCGCCGGTGAAGAAGGTATCGATCCAGTCTTCCGCGGTCGCGATGTTCATGCGCCCGCTGCGCTTGAAGCCCGGCGCCGGCTCGGCCGCCAGCGCTCGTGCGCCGAAGCCGCCGAGCACGGCCGCGCCGGCCCGGCGCAGGAAATCGCGCCGCGGTTTCGCGTCGCGTCCGAAGTCGAGATAGGCGAGATGCATGGGGCATTCCTTCCGCTATTTGGGTTGCAGATAGCCGCGGATCAGCGAGCGCACGGTGTGATCGACCTGTGCGCGCGTGCTGCCCGACAGCCGCATCTGCACGATCATGTGGGCGAGGCCGACGATCACGCGCGCCGCGGCGTCGCGATCGAGATCGGCGGCGATGGATCCGTCGTCGACGCCGCGCGCGAGCAGGCGGCCGATGGCAGCCAGCGCGCCGCGATAGAACTTCTGGTAACGCTGCCACAGCGCGTCGCGCAGCGCGACGCTCCATTCGAGCCAGACGCGGACGTGATCGGGATGCGTTTCCATCGCGTCGCAGAAGGTCATCAGGATCTGCTCGATCGCGACCGCGGCCGGCGTCGCGGCGGCGGAATGCGGAGCGACGATGTCGTCGAGGAGGAAGCGCGAGACTTCGTCCAGCACGGCCTCGGTGAGCTCGCCGCGCGTCGGGTAGTAGTGAAACGTCGTCGGCAGCGCGACGCCGGCGGCCTGCGCGAGATCGGTATGGCGCGTCTCGCCCAGCCCTTTCGCGGCGAAGGTGCGCAGCGCGCAGGCGAGCAGCTGCTCGCGGCGCGCGGACGGCGCCATCCGCGCGGCCCGCGCTTGGCGCGCCTGGCGCGGCCGTCGCTGCGGGCCCATCTCAGCCGACCCTCACCGGCAGCTGCTTGGGGCTGCGCAGGTAGAAGGCATCGCACCAGTCGTAGGCATCGATCGCAATCTCGATGCGCGCATGGCGATCGAACAGCGCGTTCAGCGCGATCTCGCCCTCGAGCTGCGACAGCGCCTTGCCGAGGCACATGTGCACGCCCCAGCCGAAAGCGAGATGCTTGCGCAGATCGGTGCGGCGCAGGTCGAGCCGCTCGGGATGCGCGAACACCGTCTCGTCGCGGTTCGCGCTCGCGTACATCGGCATCACGATCGCGTCCTTCGGAATCGCGACGCCGGCGATTTCGGTGTCGCGCGTCGCGCGCCGGAACAGCAGCTGGATCGGCGACAGCCAGCGCAGGCTCTCGTCGACGAGCGCCGGCACCAGGCTGCGGTCGGCGCGCACCAGCGCTTCCTGATCCGGGAATTCGCGCAGGCAGATCAGCGTATTCGCCAGCAGGCTCGTCGTCGTCTCGTTGCCGGCGATCAGCAGCAGCACGCACATCGCGAGCACCTCGTCGGCGCTGAGCTGCTGGCCCTCCTCCTCGCAGCGGACGAGATCGGAGATCAGGTTCTCCTGCGGCGCGCGGCGGACGGCCGCGATCTTCTCCAGCATGTAGTCGCGGAACTCCTGCGTGTCCTGCCGCATCCGCTCGCGCTGGCTCGCCGGCAGCCGGCTGTCGTCGCCGCCGGCCGTCACGTTGTTCGACCAGCGCCGGAAGTCCGCGTGACGCTCGGTCTCTATGCCGAGGATGTCGGCGACGACGGACACCGGCAGCGGCGAGGCGAAGGCCTCGATGAAGTCGAACTCGTGCCGGCCGTCGAGACGATCGAGCAGCGCCTGCACGGTGCGCTCGATGTGGGGACGCATGTCGGTGAGACCGCGGCGCGAGAAGGCCTTGTTGACGAGCGCGCGCATGCGACTGTGCTCGGGCGGATCGGAAGAAATCAGATAGCGCGCGTTCGGCACCGGGTTGTACTCGCTGAAGGCCAGCTGGATCAGCGGGTCCGACGAGAACGTCACGTGATCGAGCAGCAGGCGGCGCACGTCCTCGTGGCGGCTCACGGCCCAGGCCTTCATCGCCGGCACGTAGTGCACAGGCGCATGCCGCCGCAGCCACGCGTAGTACGGATAGGGATCCGCGCGCACGGCCGGATCGAGGGGGTCGTACCGGGACTCCGGTGCTTCCTGCGCCACGGACGCCGTCGATGCTTCGTTCATTGCGACCTCCCGCTGCCGGCTGCGCTCATATTGAGCATTGTTTCAATAACGACGGCATCCTAGAGTTGTTGAAGCGTGTGTCAATAGGCAGCGTGTGCGCCGTCGGATTTGTGCAGTGCAGGGCTGGACAGCCCCGCTGCGCTCTGCTCCCATATCGTTCGCTAGCTCACCATATGCATGCGATGCAGCGGCGCTGCAGCCGCGCGGAGGATGGCGTCCTTGATCACGGCGCAGGCCGACGAGCTCGAACCCGCGATTGCGGCCACCCTCGCGACCGGTCCGGACGCCCGTCGCCAGGGGCCTTATCGCTTGCGCTCCATCGCAGACACGCATGCCGCACTGGAGCGCTATGTCCGCGCCCGCTGCGGCGCGGGCAGCGAGATCCGCGGCCTGCGACGCATGGGCGGGGGTGCCTCCAAGGAGCAGTTCGCGTTCGAGCTCGAGGTCCCGGGACAGGCGCCCCGCCCCTGCGTGCTGCGCATGGATCCGCTGGAAGCCGCGGTGCTGACCAGCCGCCGGCGCGAGCAGGTGGTGCTCGAGGCGATGCAGGGCATCGTGCCGGCGCCACAGCCGCTGTGGTGCGACGAGGACGGCGGCGAGCTCGGCCGGCCAACGCTGATCACGAGCTTCGTCGACGGCGTCACCAAGCCGTCGCGCGTGCTTGCCAATGTCTCCGGCATGGGCACGGTGTTCGAGCCCGCGCTGCGCGCGGCGCTGGCGGGGCCCTTTGTCGATCATCTCGTCGCGATCCACGGCTACGACTGGCGCCGACTGCCCGCGGACGTCTATCAGGCGCCGCTCGCCGATCCCATGCAGGCGGCCCGCTGGCAGCTCAACTGGTGGAGCTCGGTGTGGCGCGCCGATCGCCTCGAAGCCGTGCCGCTGCTCGCGCTCGCCGAGCGCTGGCTGCGCGACAACCTGCCGGCCGCGCATGAGCTCGTGCTGGTGCACGCCGACTATCGCACCGGCAACTATCTCTTCGACGAGGCACGCGGATGCATCACGGCGATCCTCGACTGGGAGCTCGCGCACATCGGCGACTACCACCAGGATCTCGCATGGATCGCGATCCGGCGCTGGAGCCAGATCGAAGGCGGACGGCTCTATGCGTCCGGCCTGCTGCCCGTCGATACCCTGTGCGAACGCTACGAGGCCGCGACCGGGCGCCGGGTCGACGCACGCAGCTTCCACTTCTACCAGGTGCTGGGCGTCTACCAGTGCGCGCTGATCTGCCTCGGCAGCTCGCTGCGCGCCGCCGACGCCGCGCACAACCACCAGGACGCGCTGCTGAGCTGGCTAGGCGCCGCGGGCTACGTGTTCCTGTCCGATCTGGCCGAGCTGCTCGAACGCGGGCCGCCGTCATGATGCCGTCGATCGAGCTGCGGCTGCGCACGTTGATCCGTGCCGTCGGCGAAGTGATCGTGCCGGCGATCGATCCGTCGAACTCGCTCGCGCAGGAGCAGGCGCGACTGCTGCTGGGCCACCTGCATGCGATCTCGCTGCAGCTCGGTCACGAAGCCGCGCTGATCGCACGCGACGACGACGCAGTGCGCCGGCTCGCCCGCGCGCTGCTCGCGAGCGCCGAAGGCGGCGTGCACACGCGCGCCGCGCAGGCCGCGCTCGCGGACACCGTCGACACGACGAGAGGCGCGCTGCTCGCGGCGATCGATGCCTTCGTGCTCGCGAGCGGCGTCGACGGCAGCGATGCCTGCCGGCAGGCGTCGTGGCGCCTCGTGCTCGACGACGCCCGCGCGACGGCCTGGCACGGCCGCGCGTGGTTCCGCGCGATGGGCTACGAAGACGATCCGGCCGCAGTGCCGGACATCCCCACCCTGCTCGCCGCGGCGAGCGCTAGCGACGCGAAGGATTGAAGCGATGATCAAACCCGAGGACGCCGAGTTCCATGCCCCGCCCGGCGACGACTTCCGCTGGTGCGAGACGAACCCGCTGCTGTTCAACATCCCGCAGGCGCGGATCAGCGGCGTGCTCTACGTCGTCACACGGCCCGTGCTCGGCGTGTGCATGAGCGACGTCACGGTGCAGGATCGCTACAGCTTCGCGTGGGAAGACGCGCTCTACGTCGACAACCAGCAGCACCTGCCCTGCCCGCGCTCGCTGCTCGACTACACGCTGCCGAACGGCCTGTCCGTGCGCGTGCTCGAGCCGTTGAAGCGCAGCGAGTTCCGCTACGAAGGCATCGACGACACGCGCATCGAGCTCAGCTTCGAGGCGCTGATGGATCCCTATGACATGAACGATCCGGCGATGGATCCGCTCGCCGCCGGGCGCGCGTCGCACGGCTGGGCGAAGGCCTTCGGCGGCCATTTCGAGATCACCGGCCGCGTGCGCGGCGTCGCCGTCCTGCGCGGCACGCGCTACGAGGTCGACTGCATCGACACCCTCGATCGCAGCTGGGGCCCGCGCCAGGAGCGCGACAACGCGAACGCGATCTGGCTGCACGGCAGCTTCGGCGAAGGCCTGACGGTGCACGCATTGCTCGCCTTCGATCCCGCGCGCGGCGACGCCTTCGGGCCGCTGGTGTCGGGCTATGTGCTCGAGGACGGCCAGGTCTACGGCCTGACCGCCTGCACGGGCCGCTCCGAGCGCCGCGGCATGTATCCGATGAGCACCTGGCTGGTCGCCACCGACACGCGCGGCAAGGTCTTCGACATGACGGGCGCGGCGATCAACTGCGCGCCGTGGGCGCCCTACCCGTCCGTGATCTACACGCAGTCCCTGCTGCGCTGGAACTGCAACGGCCGGATCGGCTATGGCGTGCAGCAGGACGTGCTCAGCCGCAGCTGGTTCGGGCGCAACCGCGAGTGCATGCGCTGAGCGGCGCGCGTCACTCCTGGCGCGCGAGGCCGTGGCTGCCGTCGAGGAACTTGTCGAAGTGCAGATTGCCGGGCGCGAGACCGAGCCCGACGAGCAGCGGCAGCGCGGCGTCGATCATCGCGGGCGGCCCGCACAGATAGGCTTCGGCATCCGCGCCGGCGAGTCCCTCGACGTGGGCGGCGATGCGCTCGGTGACGAGGCCGCGCTCGCCCGGCCAGTCGGCGTCGTCCGCCGCGTCCGACAGCACGGGCACGAACTTGAACGCGCCGTTCCAGCGGCTCGCGAGCGCGGCGATCTCCGTCTCGCAGTAGAGATCGGCGCGACGACGGGCGCCGAAGAGCAGCACGCAGGGCCGCCCGACCCTGCGCGCGGCGGCCTCGCCGAGCATCGACAGCAACGGCGCGAGCCCGCTGCCGCCGGCGATCGCGAACAGCGGCGCGCGGCTGTCGCGCAACCAGAAGTTGCCGGACGGGCCGTGCAGCTTCAGCGGCTTGCCGTCGAGCGCGCCGCTGAACAGCAGATCCGTGAACATGCCGCCGGGCACGTGGCGGATGAAAAACTCGAGCCGCGAGTTGCCGTCGGGCTCCGGTGCGCAGGCAAAGGAATAGGCGCGCATGCCCCATACCTCGGCGACGCCGAGCTGCGCGTACTGGCCGCCGTCGAAGCGCAGCGGGCGATCGAGCTCGACCGTCACCGCCTCGATGTCGTGGGTCAGCGCTCGCGTGGCGACGATGCGGCCGGTGTAGTCGGCCGCCGCGTGCAGCCGCTTGTCGGACAGGCCGGGGACCTCGAGCGTGAGGTCGCTGCGCGGCGCGGCCTGGCACGCGAGGATGATGCCGCCGCGCAGCTCGTCCGCTTCGAGCACGTAGGCGAAATTGGTGATCTCGCGAATCTTGCCGCCGACGAGCCGGCACTTGCAGGAGCCGCAGGTGCCCACCGTGCAGCTGTGCGGAAAGGCGATGCCCTGGGCCAGCGCGGCCTCGAGGATCGACTGGCTGCCGGTGACCGTGAAGCGGCGGCCGGAAGGCAGCGCCGTGACCTGGTGCGCGCCGCCGCCGAGCAGGGATTTCAATAGGCGCATGAGCGGATCCGCAGGGGAATTCGGGCTGGATTCTACCCGTTCGATGCCATATCGTACACAAGCGTACTAAACGCCGGCACAGCCGGCCCCAGCCACCGGGCTCGCGACATGCACTACGAGGCTTTCGATTTCCGTCGCGACGGCCACGTCGCCCATCTCACCTGGAACCAGCCCGAGCGCGGCAACCCGATCGACGAGGCCTTCTGCCGCGAGCTCAAGCAGATCGCGATCGAGTGCGACGAGGATCCCGACATCCGCGCGGTGCTGATGGATGCCAACGGCCGGCACTTCAGCGTCGGCGGCGACGTCAAGACCTTCACGCGCGATCGCGCCGCCCTGCCGCGGCTGACCAAGGCGATGACGGGCGATCTGAATGCCGGCGTCATCCGCCTCGCGCGCATGGACGCGCCGGTGATCGTCGCGCTGCATTCGCTGGTGACGGGCGGCGCGGTCGCCTTCGCCGCTGCCGCGGACATCGCGCTCGCCAGCGCCGATGCGCGCTTCTACGCGGCCTTCACCGCGATCGGCTTCAGCTGCGACTGCGGCACCAGCCATTTCCTGCCGCGTCGCGTCGGCGCGCGACGCGCGCTCGATTTCCTGTTGCGCAACCAGACCTGGAGCGCGCAGGACGCGCTCGCCGCCGGTCTCGTCAACGAAGTGCTGCCGGACCTCGACGCGCTGCGCGCCGCGAGCCGCGAGCTCGCCGCGCGCCTCGCCGCCGGGCCGACGCGTGCCTACGGCGAGATCCGGCGGCTCTTCCAGTCGAGCTTCACGCAGAGCTTGGAAGCCCAGCTCGAGGACGAGGCGCAGGCGATCGCGCGCTGCACGCACACCGACGACGCCTGGCAGGCGCTCGAGGCCGTGCTGACGAAGCGGCCCGTGCGCTTCGACGGCCGCTGAGGCGCAGGCCCATAGCGCTCGGTCACGCGATCCCACGACAGGTGCCTCGTCATGTGGAACTACAAGGAAATCCGCAGCCTCGGTGACTACCCGCGCTTCCATGCGCGGCGCGACCCGACGCGACCCGCGCTGGTCTACGCCGGGCGCGAGACTTCGTTCGGCGAGCTCGACGAGCGCGCCGATCGCGTCGCGGCCGGTCTCGCGGCCGCCGGCCTGCCCGTCGGCGCGCGCGTGGTGTTCCTGGGCAAGAACTCGGACGACTACTATGCCGCGCTGTTCGGCACGGCGCGCCACGGTGCGTGCTTCTGCCCGCTGAACTGGCGGCTGTCGACCCCCGAGCTCGTCAACGTGCTCGCCGACACCCAGGCGGGCTTCGCCTTCGTCGACGACGAGTACCTGCCCCTGTGGCAGGACATCACTGCCGCCGCCGGCGTGCACATTCCGCACTGTGCGCTCGACGCCGCCGCGGGGGACGAGAATCCGTTCCGCGCCTGGCTGGCGCGCCAGGCGCCCGCCGCGCGCGTCGAGCTCGGCATGGATCTCGGCGCGCTGCAGCTCTACACCTCCGGCACGACCGGCGCGCCGAAGGGCGTGGTGATCACGCACGACAACCTGAATCACATGCGGCTGTGCGAGCACTTCGAGCAGGCCTTGCAGTGGCGCGACGGCGATCGCCTCCTCGTCGCACTGCCGAACTTCCACCTGCTCGCGATCGGCCTGTCGCTGCAGGCGCTGTACAACGGCATGACGGTGCTCGTCGAACGCGTGTTCGAGCCCGGCGCCGTGCTGCGCGCGATCGGCCGGCAGCAGGCGACGATCACCGTGTTCGCGCCGGCGATGATCCAGATGCTGCTCGACCATCCCGACGCGGCGGCGGCAGATTTCAGCTCGCTGCGCCTGACGATGTACGCGGGCTCGCCGATTTCGCTCGGCCTCATCAAGCGCGCGATGGCGCGCATTCCCGGCGAGTTCATGCAGTTCTACGGCGCGACCGAGACCTCGGGCGCCGTCACGCTGCTGCGCCCGGGCGAGCACGATCTGTCCGACGAGCGCAAGCTCAAGTCCTGCGGCCGCCCGCTGCCGCTGATCGAGCTCAAGATCGTCGACGCCGAGGGCCGCGAGCTGCCCGCCGGCGCGCCGGGCGAGCTGCTGATCCGCTCGCCGTCGCTCGCGAGCGGCTACTGGAACAGGCCCGAGATCACCGCCGCGACCTTCGTCGACGGCTGGTATCACAGCGGCGACGTCGCCTATGTCGACGCCGACGGCCTCTACTACATCCACGATCGCCTGAAGGACATGATCGTCTCGGGCGGCGAGAACATCTATTCGAGCGAGGTCGAGTCGGTGCTGTCGACGCATCCGTCGGTGGCGGCCGTCGCCGTGATCGGGGTGCCCGATCCGCGCTGGGGAGAAGCGGTGAAGGCCTGCGTCGTCGCATGTCCCGGCACGGCGCCGACGGCAACCGAGCTGCTCGACTGGTGTCGCGGCCGCCTCGCCGGCTACAAGCTGCCGAAGTCGATCGACTTCGTGGCCGCGTTTCCGATGACGGGCAGCGGCAAGGTGTCGAAAAGGGAGTTGCGCGCGCCGTACTGGCAGGGACGGGATCGCTCGGTCGCCTGAGCGGCACCGCCGTCGCCGCGATTGACAGCCCTAGGCAGCGTACATATCGTATGCGTGCGTACTATCTGTCTCAATTACCTTTACGCAAGCGTATGGTTCGTATCGATACAGTAGCCGGACCGGCGAGCGCCCTGCCCGCCGGGCGGCATGCGAGGAGTATCGATATGGTCGAGAACACCGAACAGCTGGCCGCCGCGCTGACGACGAACGGCTCCGACGAAGACTGGGCGATACGCCTGGGCTTCTACATCCACGACGCTTCGCGGCTGCGCCGCATCGTCTACGACACCGCGCTCAGGCCGCTCGGCGTGACGCGCTCGCAGGCCTGGGTCATCGCCTACCTGTCGCGGCAGGACGGCATGCCGCAGTCGGATCTCGCCGCCCAGCTCGACCTCGGCAAAGTGGCGCTCGGCGGTCTCGTCGATCGGCTCGAGGCGACCAGCCTGGTCGAGCGCCGCCCGGACGCGGCCGACCGGCGCATCAAACGCATCTTCCTGACGGCGGAAGGCCGCAAGGTGGTGACGCGCATGCGCAAGATCGCGGCGGCGACGAACGCAGTCATCCTGCACGGCATCCCGCCCGCGGAAGTGAAGGCCGCGGCGCAGACCCTGCGCACGGTGAAGGCGAATCTGCTGAAGATGGTCAACGGCGATCCGGGCGGCGACGAGGAATGAGCGGCCGCCGCGACATCGGCTCCATACGCGGCATGCGCATCCTTGCGCCGGACGCAGCGCGTGCACCGGCGGCGACGAGATGATCGAACGCACGCTCTTCGATGCCGACCACGCGATCTTCCGCGACACCGTGCGGCGCTTCATCGCCCGTGAAATCGCACCCTGCCACGCGCAGTGGGAGGCGGACGGCATCGTCCCCCGCGCGCTGTGGGAGAAGGCCGGCGCGGCCGGGCTCCTGTGCTGCTCGGTGCCCGAGGCATATGGCGGCGCCGGCGCGGACTACCTCTACGATGTCGTCGTCTTCGAAGAAATGGCGCGTGCCGGGTTCACCGGGCCCGGCTTCATGATCCACACCGATCTCGTCGCCACCTACATCCGCTCCTTCGGCAGCGAGGCACAAAAGCGGCACTGGCTGCCGCGCATGGTCGCCGGCACCGCGATCGGCTCGCTGGCGATGACCGAGCCGCACGCGGGCAGCGACCTGAAGAACATCCGCACCCGCGCCGTGCGCGACGGCGACGACTACGTGATCAGCGGCCAGAAGGTCTTCATCTCGAACGGCCAGCTGTGCGACGTGCTCGTGCTCGCGACGCAGACCAACGGCGCCGCCGGCGCGAAAGGCATCACGCTGTTCCTCGTCGAGAGCGATCGCCCGGGCTTCCGCCGCGGCCGCAATCTCGACAAGCTCGGCATGAAGGCGCAGGACACCTCGGAGCTGTTCTTCGACGAGGTCCGCGTGCCGGCTTCCAACATGCTGGGGCGCGAGGGCGAAGGCTTCGGCCTGATGATGACCAAGCTCGCGCAGGAGCGTCTCGCGCAGGCCATCCGCAGCGCGGCGGTGATCGAGGCCGTCATCGAGTGGACCGTCGAGTACACCGCGCAGCGCGAGGCCTTCGGACAGACGATCGCGGATTTCCAGAACACGCAGTTCAAGCTCGCGGAGCTGCGCACGGAGTCCGTCGCGGGCCGCGTGCTGACCGATCGCTGCATCGAGCTCTTCATGCAGGACCGGCTCGATGCGATCGATGCGGCGATGGCCAAGATGTTCCTCAGCAACCTGCACTGCAAGACCGTCGACGAGTGTCTGCAGCTGTTCGGCGGCTGGGGCTACATGTGGGAATACCCGATTGCGCGCGCCTATGCCGACGCGCGCGTCGTGAAGATCGCCGGCGGCTCGATCGAGATCATGAAGTACCTGATCGGTCGCGACCTGTTCAGGCAATACAGGCAGGCCCACGCACCGCCGCTGCGCGCCGCGCAGTGACACCGCCGCGGGCGCAGACACCTTGCAGGAGGCCCGGATGTTCTTCGACTATGCCCGTTACTACCTGACCCCGGGGCTGCAGCTGATGACGGCGGCCGGCCTCGTGCTCGGCGGCGGCTACGCCTGGCTCGGCCTGTCCAGCCTCTTCGCGCTGGCGCTGCTCGACGCCCTGTTGCCGATCGACACCCGGCCGCGGCGCATCGCCGACCGGCGGCTGGCGAACATCCCCGTCTGGTTCTGCACCGTGACGGGACCGCTGCTGATCCTGCTGCTGGCCTGGCAGGTCGGGCAGGGCCATCTGACGGGCCTCGCGCTCGCCGGCGGCATCATCAGCGTCGCGTGGATGTCGGTGATCGCCTTCGTGCCGCCGTCGCACGAGCTCTATCATCAGCGCGCCTTCCTGCCGCAGCTCGTCGGCACCTATGCGCAGATCTGCTATCTCGACTGCTCGCGCAACATCGGCCACACCGTGGGCCATCACATCGACGTCGGGACGGCCAGGGATTCCGACACCGCACGGCGCGGCACCACGCTCTACGCCTTCACCGGCCAGGCCGTGCTCGACAGCACGCGGCTGTGCTGGCGCATCGAGAGCGATGCGCTCGAGAAGCGCGGCTACGCGCGCTGGTCGTGGCGCCATCGCGTCTGGAAGGCGCTGCTCGCGCAGCTCGTGTTC
>JBFWSI010000030.1:0-14007 GCA_050248455.1 Gammaproteobacteria bacterium
GCAAGTCCGTCCCGGACTTGTTCGGAGCCGGCGCCATCCGTGGCTTGGCGCACCGATGAGTTTTCCCGTCTCGTCGGCGAAAACTCGACGACGAAGCCCGCGAACTCGAATCGCCCGCGTCCTCGCTTACGAGATTCCAAGCCACTGATCGAAATTGATCGACCCGACGTTCGACGGTACCTTGGCCGGGTGATCTCCGCTGTGTTCGAAGAATGACGAGGGCTGCGCAGCCGCGGCCCGCCGAGCATCGCCATGCCGGCGGGCCGGCTCGTCCGCTGCGAAGCGGCGCGATCGCGGCCGGCCGTCGGGCGTTCGCGATCGCCGATGTCACGCGCGGCAGTCGGCCGGGACGCGAGAGGCACGGCTGATGTCGCTGGCCTTCGTGCTGCTGCTGCCGTTCCTGGGGAGCCTGTGCTCGGCCTTCCTGCCGCCGCACGCCCGCAATGCAGCGCCCTGGCTGGCCGGCGCCGTCGCACTCGCCTGCGTGCTATTGACGGCGAGTCTGTACCCGGCCGTGACCGGCGGCGAGGTGCTGCGCGTGCGCCTGCCGTGGGCGCCGCAGTTCGGGCTCGAGCTGGTGCTGCGCCTGGACGGCTATGCGTGGCTGTTCGCGATGCTGATCTCGGGCATGGGCGTGCTGGTCGTGCTGTACGCGCGCTACTACATGTCGGCGCAGGATCCGGTGCCGCGTTTCTTCTCGTTCCTGCTGGCGTTCATGGGCGCGATGCTGGGCGTGGTGCTGTCGGGCAATCTGATCCAGCTCGTGATGTTCTGGGAGCTGACCAGCCTGACCTCCTTCGTGCTGATCGCCTACTGGTACCACCGTCAGGATGCGCAGCGGGGCGCGCGCATGGCGCTGATCGTGACCGCGGGCGGTGGGCTGTGCCTGCTGCTGGGCGTGCTGCTGCTGGGGCGCATCGCCGGCAGCTTCGATCTCGACGTCGTACTGGCTTCGGGCGCTGCGATCCGCGCGCATCCCTGGTACGCGACCGCGCTGGTGCTGATCGTGATCGGCGTGCTGACCAAGAGCGCGCAGTTCCCGTTCCACTTCTGGCTGCCGCACGCGATGGCGGCGCCGACGCCGGTGTCCGCCTACCTGCACTCCGCGACGATGGTGAAGGCGGGGGTGTTCCTGCTCGCGCGGCTGTGGCCGGCGCTCGCCGGCACGGAGCTGTGGTTCTGGCTGATCTGCGGCACCGGCGCCGCGACCCTGCTCGGGGCCACCTTCGCCGCGATCTTCCAGCGCGACATGAAGGGCGTGCTGGCTTACTCGACCATCAGCCACCTGGGGCTGATCACGCTGCTGCTCGGCATGAACAGCGAGCTCGCGCTGATCGCGGCCGTGTTCCACATGATCAACCACGCGACCTTCAAGGCCTCGCTGTTCATGGCAACCGGGATCGTGGACCACGAGACCGGCACGCGCGATCTGAAGCGCCTGGGCGGCCTGCGCGGGCCGATGCCGATCACCGCGCTCGTGGCCACCGTCGCGGCCGGCGCGATGGCCGGCGTGCCGCTGCTGAACGGTTTCCTGTCCAAGGAGATGTTCTTCGCCGAGTCGCTGCTCGCGGGCAGCGGCAATCTGCTCTCGCACGCCCTGCCGTGGATAGCGACGCTGGCCGGCGCGTTCAGCGTCGCCTATTCGCTGCGCTTCATCCTCCAGGTGTTCTTCGGTCCGCCGGCGGACGATTTGCCGCGCGAGCCGCACGAACCGACCCGCGGCATGCTGCTGCCGAGCGCGCTGCTGGTGATAGCCTGTCTGCTGGTCGGTATCCTGCCCGCGCAGACCGTGGGGCCGCTGCTCGCCACCGCGGCGCATTCGATACTCGGCGCACGGCTGCCGGCGTACGAGCTCGCCGTATGGCACGGGCTGAACATGCCGCTGTTGATGAGCATCGCGGCGCTCAGCGGCGGCCTCCTGATCTACCTGGCGCTGCTGCGCAGCGGTCGCATGATGATACCGACGCCGGTGCTCTCGCGGCTGAACGCGGCGCGGATTTTCGACGTGCAGAGCGTGGTGACGATCCGCGGTGCCGGCAAGCTGACGCGCCTGCTGTTCTCGTGGCGCCTGCAGCCGCAGCTGCTGATGATCGTGCTGACCGCGGTCGTCGCCGGCTTCCTGCCGCTCGCGATCGCGGGCTGGACGCGCGGTGCCCTGCCCCTCACGCCGCTGGACCCGCTGTTCCTGCTGCTGTGGCTGGTCGGCGGGGCCTGCGCGCTGGGCGCCGCCCTGCAGGCGAAGTTCCACCGTCTCGCCGCGCTGATCCTCGTCGGCGGCGTGGGACTCGTGACCTGCCTGACCTTCGCCTGGTTCTCGGCGCCGGACCTGGCGTTGACGCAGATCTCGGTGGAAGTGGTGACGGTGGTGCTGATCCTGCTCGGCCTGCGCTGGCTGCCGCGCCGGCTCGAGTTCTTCGAAGCGCGGCGCGAGACGCTGCGCGCACGGGCGCGCCGGGCGCGCGACGCCGCGCTCGCCGTGGTGGTCGGCGCGTGTTTCGCGGCGCTCTCCTTCGCCGTGCTGACGCGTCCTGCGAGCGGCGAGCTCGCGCCGTTCTTCCTCGGCCATGCGCTGCCCTCGGCCGGCGGGCGCAACGTGGTGAACGTGATCCTGGTCGACTTCCGCGGCTTCGATACGCTCGGCGAGATCACCGTCGTGGGCATCGTCGCGATGATCGTCTACGCGCTGCTGCGCCGTTTCCGCCCCGCGCCGGAGAGCATCGAAGTGCCGCACGCGCAGCGCCGCGCAAGCGAGGCGGACGCGGCGCCGTCCAGTCCCGAGGAAGTGCTGCCGCGAGGGGATCTGAGAATCCCGGCGGTGCTGACGCGGCTGCTGTTGCCGATGGCGGGCATGGTGTCGGTGTATTTCCTGTTGCGCGGCCATGATGCGCCGGGCGGCGGCTTCGTCGCCGGGCTCGTGATGGCCACGGCCGTGATCGTGCAGTACATGGTGAGCGGCACCATCTGGGTCGAAGCCCGCCTGCGCGTGCATCCGTTGGTGTGGATCGGCCTCGGCCTGCTCGCCGCCGCCGTCGCGGGCCTGGCGGCGTGGCCGGCGTCGCTGCCGTTCCTCACCGCCCGCAGCGCGGATCTGCCCGTGCCCTTGCTGGGCGAGCTGCACCTGTCGACCGTGCTGCTGTTCGACCTCGGGGTGTACATGCTGGTCGTCGGCGCCACGCTGCTGATGCTCGTCGCACTCGCGCACCAGTCGCTGCGCAGCCCGCGCAGGCTGCTGATGCCGATGATCGAGCCCATCGAAAGCGCCGGCGTGACGCGGCGGGTGGAAGACTGATGGAGATCGTCTATGCGCTGGCCATCGGCGTACTGGCGGGCTCCGGCGTGTGGCTGCTGCTGCGCCCGCGCACTTTTCAAGTGTTGATGGGCCTCGCGCTGCTTTCATACGCCACCAATATCTTCATCTTCGGCATGGGACGGCTGGCGCTGCACAGGGCGCCGATCATCGACACCGGCAATGCGGCGGATCCGGCGCTGTATGCCGACCCCGTGCCGCAGGCGCTGGTGCTCACCGCGATCGTGATCGGCTTCGCGACCACCGCACTGTTCCTGGTCGTGCTGCTCGCGCTGCGCGGCATGACGGGGACCGATCACGTGGACGGCCGGGAGCCCGACGCATGAACCTGCTGCTGCAGCACCTGGTGGTCCTGCCGATCGTCGTGCCGCTGCTGGCAGGCGCCGCGATGCTGTTCCTCGCCGAAGCGCAGCGCGGCGCGCGCGTGAGCCTGGCGCTCGCGTCGGTGCTCGCGCAGCTCGCGGTCGGCAGCGTGCTGCTCTACCTCACCAGCGATGCGGCGACCTACATCTGGCAGGAAGGCGTCGGCGTCTACGCGCTCGGCGATTGGCCGGCACCCTTCGGCATCGTGCTGGTCGTGGACCGCCTGGCCGCGGTGATGATCACGCTGGGCGCAACCGTCTCCCTCGCGACGCTGGTGTATTCGATCTCGCGCTGGGATCGCCCGGGACAACCCTTCCATTCGCTGTTCCAGCTGCTGACGATGGGGCTCAACGGCGCGTTCCTCACCGGCGATCTGTTCAACCTGTTCGTGTTCTTCGAGGTGCTGCTGGCGGCGTCCTACGGGCTGGTGCTGCGCGGCGGCGGTCCAGCGCGAGTGAAGGCGGGCATGCACTACATCGTGGTCAACCTGACCGCGTCCTTCCTGTTCCTGATCGGCGTGGCGCTGATCTACGGCGTGGCCGGCACCCTGAACATGGCGGATCTCGCGGGCCGCGTGGCGGCCCTCAGCCGCGAGGACCGCGCGCTGTTCGATGCGGGCGCGGCCGTGCTCGGCGTGGCCTTCCTCGTGAAGGCCGGCTGCTGGCCGCTGAACTTCTGGCTGCCGGGCGCCTATGCGACGGCGAGCGCGCCGGTCGCGGCGGTGTTCGCGATGATGACCAAGGTCGGCCTCTACGCGGTGCTCAGGGTAGGCACGATCCTGGGGGCGGACGATCGGCTCGGCGCCGCGCTGCTCTATCTCGGGCTCGCGACGCTCGTGACGGGATCGATCGCGATGCTGGGTGCGCAGCACCTCGCAAGGCTCGTGGCCTACTCGGTGCTGGTGTCGACGGGGATCCTGCTCGCGGCGCTGGGCCTGCAGGTCGATGCGCTGACTTCGCCGGTGTTGTTCTACCTGATCGTGTCGGTGTTGACGACGGCGGCCTTCTTCATGCTGACGGGAATGGTCGACCGCATGCGCGTCCCCGCTCCGCCCGGCTACGCGCGGGGTGACGCTGCGCCGGCGACCCCGCCGATCTACGTCGGCTACGGCATCAAGGAGCCGTCGATCCATCCGGACGACGGCGAGGAGATCGGCATCCCGATCCCGGCGACGATCGCGTTCCTCGGCCTGATGTTCGTGTGCTGCGTGCTGCTGGTGACGGGGCTGCCGCCGCTGCCCGGCTTCGTCGCGAAGTTCGCGCTGCTGTCGACGGCGCTGACGCCGCCGGCCGGGGCAGACGGATCGGCGGCGGTGTGGGTGCTGTGCGGGGCAGTGCTGCTGTCCGGTCTCGCCGGCATCGTCGCGCTGAGCCGCATCGGGATGCGGTTGTTCTGGAGCAGCGGCGCGCGCGAGACGCCGCGCTTGCGCGTGCTGGAAGCCGCGCCGGTGGCCCTGCTGGTCATGCTGTGCGTGGGACTGAGCGTCGGGGCGGCGGCGGTCACGGACTATCTCGATTCGGCCGCGCGCTCGCTGCATCAGCCGGACACCTATATCCGCGTGGTGCTCGCGCAGCGCGGCGGCGAGCACATCGAGGAGCGCGCGCGCTGATGCATACCTTCGACCGCAGGATCTCCCCCGTGCTGGTGCTGGCCCTGACCGCGCTGTGGCTGCTGCTCAACCAGACCGTCTCGCCCGGACACCTGCTGCTGGGCGCAGTGCTGAGCACGGCGCTCGCGTGGGGCGGATCGACGCTGCGCCCCTTGCACGCGCGGCTGCGGCGCCTGGACGTCGCGGCGGCGCTGGCGTTCGTGGTGCTGCTGGACATCGTGCGCTCCAACATCGCGGTGGCGCGCATCGTGCTGAGCCCGCGCCGGAACAGGAATTTGCACTCGGGCTTCCTGGACATTCCGCTCGAGCTGCGCGACCCGCACGGGCTGGCCACGCTCGCGATGATCGTCACCTCCACGCCGGGCACGGTGTGGGTCGGTCTGTCGCCCGATGGCGCGCTGCTCAGGCTGCACGTGCTCGACCTGGTCGACGAAGCGCACTGGGTCGAGCTGTTCAAGAATCGCTACGAACGGCGCCTGATGAGGATCTTCGAATGAGCCTGCTGTTCGATCACGCCGCGACGTTCGCGTCGCTGTGCTTCATGCTGGCGATGATCTTCGCGCTGATCCGGCTGTTCATCGGCCCGTCGGCGCAGGATCGCGTGCTGGCCTTCGATACGATGTACATCAACGGCATGCTGACGCTTTTGATGCTCGGCATTCGGTCCAGCTCCACCGTGTACTTCGACATGGCGCTGCTGATCGCGCTGTTCGGCTTCGTGGGGACGATCGCGCTCGCGAAGTTCCTGCTGCGCGGCGAGGTGATCGAGCCATGAACGGCATCGATCTGCCGCTGTGGGCCGCCGTGCCCGCGTCGCTGCT
The DNA here is from genome assembly GCA_050248455.1 of Gammaproteobacteria bacterium. Classification (GTDB taxonomy): domain Bacteria; phylum Pseudomonadota; class Gammaproteobacteria. Next base: position 6,101 of record JBFWSI010000030.1, read on the forward strand.
GCTGATCGTCGGCGGCCTGCTGTCCGTGATCGGCGCGCTCGGCATGCTGCGGCTGCCGGATTTCTATTCCCGCATGCACCCGCCGACGATGGGGACGACGCTGGGCGTCGGCTCCGTGCTGATCGCCTCGATGCTGGTGTCGTCGGCGCTGCTGCACCGGCCGGTGTTCCACGAGCTGCTGATCACGCTGTTCGTCGTGATGTCGACGCCCGTCACCGCGATGCTGCTGATCCGCGCCGCGGTGATGCGGGAACGCAGGTCGCCGGGAGAGAACTGAGACGAGGATTCGGGACCTTCGCCGAGCCCGACCGCGCAGCCGCCGTGCGCGGAAGTGCTGCCAACCGGCTGAGCGCAAATGCGCTCCGCTTGCTGTTCGATGGCACATGCTTATGTAGGGACCTCCTTCGTCATTCCCGCGCCAGCGGGAGTCCACGCACTCCCCCCGGCGTCCAGCGCGGAAAATAGAAAAATCGCCCGCCGGAGACCTCCTCGTCAGGCGTGGATTCCCGCTGGCGCGGGAATGACGGTAGACGAACACGCAGGGGAGCACATTTGCGCTCAGCCATTCAGGCAAGCTCTGAACAGGTCCGTCCTGGACTCGTTCGGAGCCGGCCATCCATGGCCCGTGGAAACTCCGCTTCTGCAGAATTTCCCCGGCAGGTCCGGCTTCCCGCCTCGAACCGCCTACTCCTTCTTGCCGATGAACTCCCGCGGAGGCGCGCCGAAGCGGCGGCTGAAGCGGCGCGAGAAAGGAAGGTGGGCGCCCCGTATTCCTCGTTCTGTTCTTCGAGGAACCTCCGTCCTGGGGGCGCCGAAATGGGAAATACCCGCAATGATTTGGCGCGTCCAGCGATGTAGCGAGGGCGTTCTCCGGATTCCGTCCTGGCGCTCGCTCGCGCGCAACTTAGATCCGAAACCTTCGACTACTCACGAATGCGGACTCGTTCAGGCTCGATGATCCACAGACGACCTCGCGCTGGTTCAGACTCGATAATCAGTAGCGCCGATCTCAGCAGGCTCAGGGTGTTCTCGATGCTCTGCACGTGCGGACGCAATATCCAGATTCCCGCGTGGCTGGCAGGAAGGTAAACACGAATGTCGGAAAAATCGAGATCGAGCGTTACGAGAATTCGCTCTTCTTCCTGCGCAGCGGCAAAGACCCGTGGATCCGGATTACCTGCCAGTTGCTCATCGAGCACGGTATGAACGTCGTGACCGCGCTGCCGCAGCAGAACCTCGGCATCACGTGGGGGATTCTCGTCGAGTTTGAACCGAGCAAGCACCCTTGCCATCAGGCAGGGATCGGAACGATACGCTCGCGTGCCAAGTCTGCGGCATAGCCGATCGCCGCCGGAATGTGTTCGGGCACAAGCGAAGGATACTGAGCGAGAATGCGCTCCGGCGTTTCACCGGCGGCAAGATTGTCAAGAACGACGGACACCGGGATTCGCGTGCCGCGGAAACACACCGCGCCGTGCATGATCCGGGGATCGGCCGTGATGTAGGGTTTCCAGTCCATCGCAGAAGTCTCTGGATAGGGTTTTCAATATAGCACTGAGCGATCCTGCGCGCCTATGTAAGTCGGCTGAACGCCTCGCGACCGCTCGAGGCGGAGCGGCGAGCGAAGAGCGCGTACATGTCGCCTTCCTCACCGCCTCGAACCGCCTACTCCTTCTTGCCGATGAACTCCCGCGGAGGCGCGCCGAAGCGGCGGCTGAAGCGGCGCGAGAAATGGGCGACGTCGGTGAAGCCGCAGTGATACGCGATCTCCGACACGGATTTGGGCGCGCCGTGCGGATGGCCGAGCATCCGTCGTGCCCAGAGCAGGCGCGTCTCCATGATCGTTTCCTGCACGCTGCGGCCGGAATCGCGGAATATCTCGTGCAGGTAGCCCACCGAGATCCCGCAGGCCGCGGCCACCGAGGCCGGCGTGACGTCCGGGTTGCGATAAGACCTTTGTATGTAGCCGATCGCACGGGCGCGATGCGCGTCGCGGACGGCATTGCCGTGCCGCGGCAGATCGCCGGCCTGCGCTTCGAGCGCGATGGCGAGCAGATCGACTAGCTTCTCGCCCGCCGCGCCCTTGACCTCGTCGTCGATGCACGAGGCGTTGGCGACCAGAGATTGCGCCAGCGAAGCGAACAAGGCACCGGCCGAGCGGGCGCAGGGCAGCGTCAGGCCGAGACAGGAAGTCACGTTGCGGAACCGCGAGCGGAGCGCGGGCCCTTGCACGCGCACGATCAGCGCGCCTACCGCGGGATGCATCAGCTCGGAAGGACGCGCCGTGTGCTGCACGATCATGCTGCCGGGCGTGCAGTGCGCGGTGCGGTTCTCCTGCGACAGGTTCATCGCACACCCCGAGAGGTAGGGCATCGAGATGAAGTAGTGATCCTCGCAGCCGGGCCCGACGTGGCGCGCTTCTCTCAGAAAGCGCATCGCCCCGCATTCGTAGTCCGACACTTCCACGGCGCCGAACTGCCACTGGCGGATGCGCCCCATCAGCTGCCTCGGGTCCAGCACCGTGGAGGCCTGCGGCTTGTACACGTCGTACAGCACCTGCGCCCAGGACCGGGAGTCGCCGCCGTATTCGTGTATGGAAAAGTCTGCGCCCATCGTTCGATTCGATGCCGTGGCTGCATTTCACGCTACGCCCCGGGTGGATTTCGGTCAATGCGGGTCTCACCCCTCGGCCACCGGCCGTGGCCCCGGGGCGGGTTCGGCGCACGATGGAACAAATCCGGCGCACTGAGATCCATGTCGCCCCGACGAGGCTGAACTACCATTCCGTGAAACTTCGCTTTCCCGGACAGGCGGGTGTGACCCTCTCGACGGCGCCTCGCCCGCGCCGCAGTCCGACACCGGCGCCGCGCATCCCGACGACATGCAGGAGGTAATCATGGACTTGAACTTCGGTCTCTTTTTCCCGTTCCGCAATCCTCCCGCCTGGCGCATTCCGTGGCACGAGTTCTACGAATCGCAGCTGGCACAGGCCGAGCTCGCCGAGGCGCTCGGCTACGACGAAATCTGGCTCTCCGAGCATCACTTCTGCGAAGACGGCTGGTCGCCGTCGCTGTTCCCGATCGCGGGCGCGCTGGCGCAACGAACCAAGAAGATCCGCATCGGCACCGACATGCTGCTGCTGCCGCTCGGCAAGCATCCGATCCAGGTGGCGGAGGACGCGGCGACGATCGACATCATGTCGAACGGCCGCTTCGACCTGGGCCTGGCCCTCGGCTATCGCGTGCCGGAATTCAAGGGCTTCGGCATTCCGCGCGAAGAGCGCGCGAGCCGCATGGACGAGGCGCTGGAGATCATCTATCGCGCGTGGACCGAAGACACCTTCTCGTTCTCCGGCAAGCACTATCAGCTGGAGAACGTGACGCTGATGCCGAAGCCGATACAGCAGCCTCATCCGCCGCTGTGGGTGGCTGCGATGAGCAAGCGGGCCGCGGCGCGTGCCGCCCGCTTCAACTGTCACGTGGCCGGCACCGGCGGCGAAAACCTTCAGCGCTACTTCGACGACGCGCTGCTCAAGGAAGGAAAGAATCCGGCCGACTTCGGCGTGTCGCAACTGCGGCTCGTCTATGTGGCGCCGACGCGCGATCAGGCCTGGGACGACGCCCAGCATCACGCGCACTACATGATGACCGCGTACGACAAATGGCTGAAGGAGGCCGCGGACGTCGCGTGGTTCCAGGAAACGATGTCCGTCTCGAAGATGCCCGCGCCCGAACAGCTTCGGCATTCCAAGGATCTCAGCTTCTTCGAAGCGCCGCTGATCATCGGCACGCCGGAAGACGCCATTGCGGAAATCGAGCGCTATCGGCGCGAGAGCCGCGTCACGCATCTGGTGATGTGGATGCAGCTGGCGGGCATGGATCCGAAAAAGGCGTCGGCGTGCATGAAGCTGTTCGCCGAAGAAGTGATGCCGCACTTCCGGCGCTAGCGCGACTCGCGTGACGGCCTGTCGGAGCAGGCGCATCGGACGCCGAGCATCTTGCCGCGTGCTTCGAGAAGCGGGCTTCGACGGCCAGTACGGCGCGATCCGACCGTTCGAAGCGGGCCAGCTCGATCGCCTCGAGCGCAGCGGGCGGGCGTCGGACGCGTCTCCGCCGCGGCATCCTCGGGCCAAGGCCGCGCCTGCAACGTCCGGGGCGGCGAAGCAGCGCGCGGCCGAAACCCTGAGTCCCCGCCTTTCCTCGACGCCCTTCGTCAGCGGCGCTTGTCGCGAACGGCCTGCGCCAGCGCGACGACCGACAGCGGCGCCGAGCCCTCGGCCTTGTTGCTCAGCGTGACGTAGGCGTTCTGGCCGCGGCCGACCGTGCCCGCGATCACGCGCGCCAGCGCGGCGCGCGTTTCGGGATCGGGATCGACCAGGCGATCGTAGGGCGCGTATTGCCGCCGCGCTTTTTCGTAGCCGAACGCACCGTGCACGGGATTGAGGTTCCAGCGACAGACCAGCGGCCCCGGCCAGCAGGCGCGCAGGATCGGCAGCTGCTCGGCGATGCGCGGCATCTTCGCGTGCAGGGCCATGCAGTAGGTGGCGCCGGTGTCGCGCAGCGCCTCGATGAAAGCCGGCGTGAGCCACTGCGGATCGCGCACCTCGACGGCGACCACGCCATCGGGCGCCGCGCTGCGCAAGTCCGGGATCGCGCGCAACAGCGCATGCAGGCGTTCGATCAGCTCAGGCATGCGCGCGAGCCATGCGGCCGGCAGCGGACTTAGCTGGAACACCAGCGCGCCGAGCTTGTGGCCGAGACCCTGCAAGGTCGGTTCGATGCAGCTGCCCGTCGCCACGGCCGCCTGCAGAAAGCCCGGGTTCGGCCGCATGCCGCGACCCGACTCATCGCGCAGCATCGCATCCGTCACCAGCGCCGGCGCCTTGACGACGAAACGAAACTCGTCCGGCACCTGCGCCGCGTAGGCCGCGAACTGCGCCACGCTCAGCGGCCGGTAGAAGCTGCGATCGAGGCTGACGGTGCGAAACAGCGGATGCTGCGCATACGTCGCGAGCCCGTGGCGGGCCAGCTGCGCCTCGGAGCACTCGCGCTCCCACACCAGGCCGATCCAGCCGGGATAAGTCCACGACGAGGTGCCGAGGCGCAGTGCCGGCGGCAAGGCGCCCGCAAGCTCTAGCAGCGCCGGATCGGGCGCCGCGGCGGTGACGGCGGGGATATCCGCGCGCCTACGTCCGGCCTTGGCGCTCGCGGCGGCATCGTCGGGTTCGGGGAAGAGCGGGGTTTGCGTCGGAGGCGTCATTCGGCGATGAGAGGGAACGAATCTCGCGGTGTCTCAGCGCATTGTCGGAGAGACTCCAACGGGTACTCCGCTGCCTGGATGGATAGAGAATTGTAAGCTTCGTGCTACATATTCATTCGGTCTGGAGCATGAAGACAGCAAAATGCCAACCCCGCACCACCCTTCGGCCGCCGTCCGCCGGGCCCTGCGGAAACTTGGCGCGGACATCCGGGACGCCCGCCGCCGGCGGCGGCTGCCGATGGCGGTCGTGGCCGAGCGTGCTTTCACCTCCCGCTCGACCCTGCAAAAGATAGAAGGCGGCGACACCGGCGTCAGCATCGGTATCTACGCCGCCGTCCTTCAAGCGCTCGGACTGCTGGACGGCCTGAGCGAACTGGCTGACATCCGCAACGACAGCGTCGGGCAGGCCCTGGCGAGCGCCGAGCTGCCGAAGCGCATTCATCTGAAGCGAGCAGCCGGGCCGTCCAGGGATGGCTGACTTCGAGGTTCACGTCGATCTGAGCCCTTAGGTTGGGCTGACGAAGGAAGCCCAACATCGCGGCACGTGGTGCTCCAAGCGCGGTCCTCGTAGCCCGGATGAGCGCAGCGAATCCGGGATCCGACACATCCGATTCGCACGGCCCTTCAATCTTGCTCGCCGCTACGATGCTGCGCTCCTTCGAATGCATGAACATCGAGAGACGCCGATCCCGGATTCGCTGCACTCATCCGGGCTACAAGATCCCACATGTCCGAACGCCTTCACGCTCATCGACGCCGCATCCCGCGTTCCGCTGCGCTCCGTGCGGGCCACGAAACGCTCATGGAAGTCGCCGCGCATTCATGATGTGAGACGTAATTGCGCCGTCCGATTCCGCGCGCGAGGCTGTGCATCCGTGATGAAGGGAGATGGACGATGCAGCACGATCCCATGCCGGTGAATTTCGTCGCCACGCCATACGGCAGGATCGCCTGCCGTGAGATAGGCAGCGGTCCCGTCGCGGTGTTTCTGCACGGACTGCCGCTGTCCGGCCGCGAGTGGCGGGACGTGATGCCCGCACTGGCCCATCTGCGCCGTTGCATTGCCATCGATCAGCTGGGACTGGGCCAGATCGAGCCCGCCGAGGAAGCCGATCTCAGCTATGCGGGGCAGGCCGACATGCTGGCCGCGTGTCTCGATCGCCTGGGCGTCGAGCAGGTGGACCTGGTCGGCAACGATACCGGCGGCGGCATCGCCCAGATCTTCCTCGCCCGGCACGGCGCGCGCCTGCGCAGTCTCACGCTCACCAATTGCGAAGTGCACGACCTGTGGCCGAACGCGCTGCTGAAGGGCTTCTACGACGGCGTCGCCGACGGCTCGGTCCTCGCGCTGCTGCACGCGATGCTCGGCGACGTCGCGCTCGGCCAGGCGCATCTCGGGCGGCTGGTGTATGCCGAGCCGACGACGCTGAGCGCCGAGACGATCGCGGCGTGCATCGCCCCCCTCGTCGCGTCGAGCGCGCGTGAAGCGTTGTTCCGGCGCCTGTGTCGCTGGGAGGAGTCCCGACGCCAGCTCATCGACGGCGCACCGGCGCTGCGCGCCTCGCGCGTGCCGGCGCGGATCGCCTGGGGGCTGGCGGACGTGGTGTTCGACGCGGAGCCGTCGCTGGCCTGGCTGGCGCACAATCTCGGCGGCCTGACCGAGATCACGCGAGTGCCCGGCGGCATGCTGTTCTTCCCCGAGGAACAGCCGCGCCTGCTGAGCGAGATCCTGGCGTCGTTCTGGGCGAGCGTCGCGCACGAGCGGGGCTGAAGCTGGACCGCTCCCGATGGCCGGCGCCTCGCGGTGGTCGTGGATATCGTGCTGGTCGCGTTGGCTCCGCCCCGAGCCGTCTCCGGGTCATGGTTCCGCGACTGAGCCGGATCGTCGCCCCGTCCGCCGTTATCGGCGGAAGATTGCCGAGCGCAAATGAAGCGCGCTCCGCGCGACCATGGCCGCGCCGCTCGCGACGAATACCCAGTAAACGTTCGAGAAACCATGATAATCAACTAATTAGAAACGACAAACGTCGCCCGTCGCGCGACACTTTTCGCATGAAGGCTTTCGGCGAAAGGTTGCGCGGCCTGCGCGAAACGCAGGGCTGGTCACAGGAGAAGCTCGGCTTCGAGCTCGGCGTCACCAAAGCCACCATCAGCAAGTGGGAGAACGGACAGGCGCAGCCGCGCCTGGAGCAGCTGCCGGCGCTGAAGCGTCTCTTCGCGGATCAGGGCGTCACGCTGGACGCCTTGCTCGACGATCGCGCCGGCCGCCGGTCCGGCGCCGCCCGGCAGATTGCGGAACCTTCCTCCGATCCCTACCAAGGCGACCCACGCCTGGCTCGTTCGCAAAACGAGCTGCAGCTCCTGCTGCGTTTCCGTGCCCTGTCCAGACCGCGCCAGCGCGCGCTGCTGAAGCTGCTGGCCGACGAAGACTGAGCGCCGGGCCCGCTCGTCGTCGGCCCATTGCGCCAGGCGCAACCGGTATTCCGGTAGCTTTCCCTTTTTCCATCCACTAAGCGTTGACTTTTTGAGTTTCCCGATCGGAAACTCGGAGCCATGGAGATGGCTCGCGCCGAGTCTTTGCAAGCCTCCGGGCCATTTTCGGCATTCACAGGCAGAACCGGCCGCATCCAATGAAGAACACGAGGTAA
>JBFWSI010000031.1:0-13740 GCA_050248455.1 Gammaproteobacteria bacterium
ACGGTGCCGCGCGGCACTTCGACGTCGTGCTCGTCGACGATCTTCAGCTCGATGCACGGAATCGCGCGCCCCGCGGCCCGAAGCCGCCCGGCATCGGGGCCTTCCTTCACGTGATACCTGCCTTCGAGCACGGTGAGCATCGGCGCGGCCTCGGTCTGGCCGTAGAGCTGCACCGGCGCGCAGTCGGGCAGCGCGTCGAAGAGCCGCAGCAGCGTCGCCTCGGGGATCGGCGAGGCGCCGTAGTAGAGCCGCGCGAGGCTCTTCAGGTCGTAGGGCTGCTCGGCGAGGTGGTCGAGCAGCATCTGGATCATCGTCGGCACCAGCAGGATGTCGGTCACGCGCTGCGCCTGCAGCGCGGCCGCGCAGGCCGCGGGCTCGAAGCGCGGGATCACGTGGTGGGCGCCGCCGAGCGCCGTCACCATGTACACGCACAGCGCGTCGGCGATGTGGAACATCGGCGCGGCGTGCAGGTAGGACAGCTCTTCCGGCGCGCGCATCATCGCCGCGAGCTGCAGGCTGTTCGTCACGTGGTTCGCGTGCGTCAGCATCACGCCCTTCGAGCGGCCGGTGGTGCCGCCGGTGTAGAAGATGCCCGAGACGTCGTCGCCGCCGCGGCCGGCTTCGGCGATCGGCGTCGCGGCGTCGATCAGCGGATCGAGGGCGGCAGCGCCCTCGCCGCGCGCGTCGCCGAGGACGGCGAGCCTCGTGTCGGTGCCGGCGACCAGGGCGCGACCGAGGTCGAGGAAGTGCTCGTCGACGACGAGGATGCGCACGCCCGCATCGGCCAGCGCATAGGCGAGCTCGGGCTGCGACCAGCGCGTGTTGAGCGGCACGAGGATGCCGCCGGCCCAGGGCACGGCGTAGAAGGTCTCGAGGTAGTGATCCGAGTTCAGCGCGACGATGCCGACGCGATCGCCGTCGCCGAGGCCGAGCCCGCGCAGCACCTGCGCGTAGCGCGCGACGCGCTCGGTGAACTCGCGCCAGCTGCGGCGGCGCCCGGCGCAGGCGGTCGCGGGGGTGAGCGGGCGTTGCTGGGCATTGCGCAGCAGGGCCTGGGTCACACGCATGGAATGCACACTCCGTCGATCGGGTTGGCGGGCGGCGGCCGCTTCGGGGCCGGACTATACCGTGCGCCGCCGCCCTGCGGCAGGGCGGCCGGAGGTTCGGAAGGGCAAGATATTTTCGGGACACGGCACTAGACTGCGCCGATGATTCGCTTTCCCGCCATCGACCCGATCGCGTTCGAGATCGGACCGCTCGCGGTGCGCTGGTACGGCCTGGCCTATGTCGTCGGCATCGGGCTCGCCTGGTGGCTGCTGCACCGGCGCGCTGGACGCGGCGCCGCGCGCGACTGGACGCCCGCGGAGGTCTCGGACCTCGTCTTCTACTGCGCGCTCGGCGCCGTGCTCGGCGGCCGGCTCGGCTACGGGCTCTTCTACAATTTCCACGCCTATCTCGCCGACCCGTCCGAATTGCTCGCGGTGTGGCGCGGCGGCATGTCCTTCCACGGCGGCACGCTCGGCGTGATCGTCGCGATCGCGCTGTTCGCGCGGCGTAGCGGCAAGCCCTTCCTCGCCGTCGCCGACTTCGTGCTGCCGGCCGTCCCGATCGGGCTGCTGCTCGGCCGCGTCGCGAACTTCGTCAACCAGGAGCTGTGGGGCGCGCCGAGCAGCGTGCCGTGGGCGGTGCTGTTCACGACGCCGGCCGCGGGCGGCGTGCCGCGCCATCCCTCGCAGATCTACGAAGCGCTGCTCGAGGGACTGCTGCTGTTCATCGTGCTGAACTGGCTGCAGGCGCGGGCGCCGCGCCGCGGCGTCGTCGCCGCGAGCTTCCTGATCCTCTACGGGCTCTGTCGCTTCGCGGTGGAGTTCGTGCGCGAGCCCGACGTGCAGCTCGGCTACCTGTGGCAGGGCTGGCTGACGATGGGACAGCTGCTGTCGCTGCCGATGATGCTTGGCGGGCTCGCGATTCTCTTCTTCGCCACGCGGGCGGCGCGGCCCGCGCGCACTGCCTGACGGAATTCGTATGCGGACCTATCTCGACCTGATGCAGCACATCCTCGATCACGGCAGCCGCAAGGGCGATCGCACGGGCACCGGCACGCTCAGCGTGTTCGGCTACCAGATGCGCTTCGATCTGGCGGCAGGGCTGCCGCTGGTGACGACGAAGAAACTGCATCTGCGCTCGATCGTCCACGAGCTGCTGTGGTTCCTGCGCGGCGACTCGAACGTCGGCTATCTGCGCGAGCACGGCGTGACGATCTGGGACGAGTGGGCCGATGCGAGCGGCGAGCTCGGTCCCGTCTACGGCGTGCAGTGGCGCAGCTGGCGAACGCGCGACGGGCGCGTCGTCGATCAGATCGCGGAGCTCGTCGCGCGCCTGAAGCGCGAGCCGGATTCGCGCCGGCACCTCGTCAGCGCGTGGAACGTCGGCGAGATCGACGCGATGGCCCTCGCGCCCTGCCACGTGATGTTCCAGTTCTACGTCGCCGACGGCCGGCTGTCCTGCCAGCTGTACCAGCGCAGCGCCGACGTCTTCCTCGGCGTGCCGTTCAACATCGCCTCCTATGCGCTGCTGACGCACATGGTCGCGCAGGTCTGCGGCTATGCGCCCGGCGATTTCGTGCACACGCTGGGCGACGCCCATCTGTATCTCAATCATCTCGATCAGGCGCGCCTGCAATTGACGCGCGAACCGCGCGCGCTGCCGCGCCTCGCGCTCAATCCCGAGGTGAGCTCGATCTTCGACTTCCGCTACGAGGATTTCACGATCGAGGGCTACGACCCGCATCCGTCGATCGCCGCGCCGATCGCGGTCTGAGACGCTCGCGATGAGGCCGCGCCTGAACATCGTCGTCGCGCGCGCCGCGAACGGCGTCATCGGCCGCGCGGGCGGGCTGCCCTGGCACCTGCCGGGCGACTTGAAGCGCTTTCGCGAAATCACCTGGGGGCATCCGATCGTGATGGGGCGCCGCACGCACGCCTCGATCGGACGCGTGCTGCCCGGGCGGCTCAACATCGTGATCTCGCGCGATCCGCGCTGCGCCGCCGACGGGGCCGTGGTCGTGCGCGATCTCGACGCCGCGCTCGCGGCGGCCGGCGCAGTGCCGGAGGTGATGATCGTCGGCGGCGCCGCGGTCTATGCGGCCGCATTGCCGCGCGCAACGCGGCTGTTCCTGACCGAGATCCACGCCGTCGTCGACGGCGACGTGCGCTTCCCGGACTTCGAGCGCGGCGCCTGGCGCGAGACCGCGCGCGAGCCGCATCGCGGCGAAGGCGAATTCGACTACAGCTTCGTCACGCTCGAGCGCATCGCCCCGAGCGCCTGCCCGCCGTAGCCCGGGTGGAGCGCAGCGCAACCCGGGATCTTCGATGGTCGCTCGCCGAAGATCCCGGGTTCCGCGCTGCGCGCTCCACCCGGGCTACGAAGCACCTCACTCGCCGTCCGGCGGCACGGGATTGATCGCAGGCACGCTGCGTCGCGTGCCGTCGTCGAGGTTCACCGCGCTCAGCGCGCCGCCCCACACCGCGCCGGTGTCGATCGGCAGGACGTCATGAGCGCGTTCCTCCTCGCGCGTCAGGCGCAGGGTCGACCAATGGCCGAACACGATGCGCGTGTCGCGGCTGCGCCGCTCCTTCGCGGCATACCACGGCACGAGCTTCGTGCCCTGCGAGCCCGGGGCGCCCTTCGCCTTCAGGTCGAGGCGCCCGTCGCGCGTGACGTAGCGCAGGCGCGTGAGCCCGTTGACGATGAAGCGAAAGCGCTGCGCGCCGCGCAGCGCATCGTCCCAGCAGTCCGGCAGGTTGCCGTACATCTGCGCGAGCTCGGCGACGAAATCCGGGCCCGCGAGCCTGGCGGCGACTTCGCCGGCCAGCGCGAGCGCCTCGGCAATCGACCACTGCGGCGGCAGGCCCGCGTGCACGAGCAAGGTGTTGCGTGCGGCGTCGTGATGGAGCAGCGGGCGCCGGCGCAGCCAGTCGAGGAGCTCGTCGCAATCGGGCGCGGCGAGGATGTCGTCCAGCGTGTCGCCCGGACGCGGCCTGCGCCCTTCGACGTAGCGACAGGCGAGCAGGTGCAGATCGTGATTGCCGAGGACCGTGACGGCGCTGTCGCCGAGCGCGCACACCGCGCGCAGCGCGCCCAGCGAATCGGCGCCGCGGTTGACGAGATCGCCGGTGAACCACGCGACGTCGCGGCGCGCATCGAAGCCGATCAGATTGAGCAGCGCGCGCAGCTCGGCGTGGCAGCCCTGCAGATCGCCGATGGCCCAGGTCGCCACGCGCGCGCCGACGACTCAGTTCAGCACGTTCGGCACGGCGAGCCGGAAGGTCGGAATCTCCGCGTCGAAGCCGTGGCCGTCGTCGGCGACCATGCGGTAGCTGCCCTGCATCGTGCCGACCGGCGTGTCGAGCACGGCGCCGCTCGTATAGCGATAGCTCGTGCCCGGCGGCAGCACCGGCTGCTCGCCGACCACGCCGTCGCCGCGCACCTCCTGCACCTTGCCGTGGGCGTCGGTGATGATCCAGTGACGCGTCAGCAGCTGCGCGGTCGCGGTGCCGTGGTTCTCGATCGTGATCGTGTAGGAGAAGGCGTAGCGGCTGCGCTCGGGTTCGGACTGCGCGTCGAGCCAGGCCGTGCGGGAAGAGACTCGGATGTCGTAGCGCCTGTCGCTCACGTCGTCACCATGCTGGGCGCGCAGGATCGCGCGACGCCGTCGCGCGAATTTTGCGGGGTGTGCGGACGACGGTAAAGCGCTGCGGTGGACTGGCCGAAAGGATCACGCGGGCGGAATAGCCGCGCCCCAGGCGCGCCGGAGCGCCGTCATCGCCTCAGCGCAGCTCGAAACCGCGCAGGCCCGACTCCTTCACCTGCTGCCATTGCTCCAGGTAATCCGGCATGCCCAGCGGATAATTGATCATCTGGCGGGCCTTGCCGGGGATGTTGCTCGACATGTACCAGGAGTCGGCCTTGGCGAACAGCGTGCCGGCCGCGTAGTCGTCGATCCGCCGGCGCCATGCGGCATCGGCATCGGCGGTCGCTTCGATGCGCGTGAGCCCCTGCTCGCGCAGACGGCACAGCAGCGCGATCACTTCGTCGCCGTGGAGCTCGGACGAGCTCGGCCCGTTGCTCAAGCCTGCCGGCGCCTGCGGCCCGTAGACGAACAGCATGTTCGGGAAGCCGTGGGTGGCGGTGCCCAGGTAGGCGCTGACGCCGTGCTGCCAGTGCTCGCGCAGCGAGACCCCGCCGGGGCCGCGGATGTCGATCGCCGTGAGCCCGCCGCTCACCATGTCGAAGCCGGTGGCGAGCACCAGCACGTCGAGCTCGTACAGTCGGCCGTCGCGGCACAGGACGCCTCGTTCGGTAACGCGCTCGATCGGGGTTTCCTTCAGATCGACCAGCTCGACGTTGTCCTGGTTGAAGACCTCGTAATAGCGCTGCTCGAGCGAAATGCGCTTGACGCCGTAGGGATGCGGCGGCTCGGTCGGCGCCAGTTTTTCCTGCAGACGCGGATCCTCGATGCGCTGGCGCACCTTGTCGCGCCAGAAGTCGTAGGCCACGCGATTGGTCTTCTCGTCCGTCCAGATGCTCGCGAAGTTGCCCAGCCACGGCACGAAGCCGCCTTCGGCCCAGAATTTCTCGTACATCGCCTGGACCTGTTGCGGCGTGTAGCCGGCCGCGCTCTCCCCCGCGTAATCCCGGAAATCGAATTCGTAGCCGCCGAAGGTTCTTGCCCGCTTCGCATACTTTTCGCGCAGACCCTGCTTGAGCGCCTGCTTGTCGGCGGCGTCGAGCTGGCGTTGCCGCATCGGCAGCGCCATGTTCGGCGTGCGTTGGAAAACGGTGAGCCGAGCCGCGACGGGGCCGGTTTCCTGTATCACCTGCACGCCCGTGGCGCCGGTGCCGATGACGCCGACGCGCAGTCCCGCGAGATCGACGCCTTGCTGCGGCCACTGCGCGGTGTGATAGACGCGCCCGGCGAAGCTGGCCAGGCCCGGAATGTCCGGCGTGTAGGGTTTCGAGCCGATGCCCGTGCACATGACCAGGAAGCGGGCAGTGGCCTGCCGGCCGTCTTCGGTGTGCACGCGCCAGCAGTGCTGCGTGTCGTCGAAGCGCGCGCTGGAGACGCGCGTGTCGAAGCGGATGTCGCGGCTCAGGTCCAGCTTGCGATCGACGTGGTGGAAGTATTCCCTGATCTTGTCCCACGACGGATAGAGCTCGTCGAAATCCCAGTCCTGCCACAGTTCGTCGATCGAGTACTGGTAGAGCGGACCGTGGGTGTCGCAGCGCGCACCCGGATAGCAGTTCCAATACCACACGCCGCCCAGCGCAGGCGCCGCCTCGTAGATCTTCACCGAGAATCCGCACTGACGCAGGCGGTGGAGCTGGTAGAGGCCGGAGAATCCGGCGCCGACGACCAGCACGTCGAGTTTTTCATCCAGCGGGGGATTGGTCATGCTTCGATGCTCCAGCAAAAACGGCTTGCCTGCAGCAGCGGCGGCCGCGTGCCGTCGTGCCCGAAGCCCGTGATCCTGCAGAAAGCGGCGCGCTCGCGGACAGGGATGAAACTGCCAGCCTGTTGTCGCCGGATGACAAGCGCGCCCGCTACCCGGAGCGGCGGGGGCTTCGCGCCTGGATGGACGCTGCGTCGTGTGCGGATCGTCGGTACGCGCCAGGGGTCTGGCCCGTCCAGCGCCTGAAAGCCTTGGCGAAGCTGGCCGAGTCGGCATAGCCCAGCGTATAGGCCACCGCGGTCACGGGCAGCGTCGCGCGCGCCAGGAGCTCGAATGCACGTTCGCGGCGCGCCGCGTCGAGCTCCGCCTGGTAGCTCGTGCCGGCCGTGCGCAGACGTCGTATGAGGGTGCGCGGCGACATGTGCAGCTCACAGGCGAGTGCCTCGAGCGTCGGCACGCTGCCGGTGGCGTCCGCGTCGGCGAAGGCCTCGTACAGCCTGACCCTCACTTCCTGATCGGGGCTGCGCGCCCGCGCTTGCGCGCATTCGGCGCATTGCGCCAGCGAGGCCCGCCAGATCTGGGCGTTGAAACCCGGGTTTCTCCATTGCCGCCAGGCGACGGGAATGCAGAACGCGTTGCGTCCTGCCTCGAAGCCGAGCTCGCAGTCGAACCAGCGGCGCGTCTCGCCGGCGCCGCGATGCGCGGGATAGGCGAGCGTGATGCGCGCGTCCTCCATCGGTCGCCCGCGCACCACGTTCACATACCGCTGCAGGATCAGCAGCGGTATCTCGACGAGCAGCGGCAGCAGCTCGCCGACCGGCAGGCGCGGGATCAACTCGATCTCGAACCAGCCGTGTTCGGTGCGACTGCGCAGGCTCATGTACGGAATCCGATAGACGAAGTAATTGACGAAGGCGTCCAGCGCATCGCCGAGCGTCGGCGCGGTCAGCATCGCCGGTGTCAAGGGACCGTGCATGTGTTCGCCCATGTGAGCGCCCCAGGCCAGGTACCAGGACGGGGACTGCATCAGGCGCATCGCGTTCGCGACGCAGCGCAGATTCTGCTCCACCGTGATGTACCGGTCGGGCCGCTCGAGCTCGTCGAGCGCGATCGTCGTCCCGGAGACTATTCGCGCCGGCGTCGTGACCCGGCGGCTCAGATGCCACACGTAGTCGGCGGGCATCATCGCCTGCCGTATCGCGTCGGGCTGCGCGTGCGTGTCAATCATCGTCGGTCGCTAGTCATGAATTGACCGGCCGGAGGCGGGCGGTTCTGCTAAAGAAGCGTCCATATTGATTCACAAAATGCCCGGTGTCGCCATCGTCCCGCGACGCGAGCCTCGACGTCGCCGGCCCCGGCGCGCACCGGCAGGTTTCTCCCTCGCGAGGACGCAGCGATGAAATCCATGTTGTTCCTGCTGCCGACCATCCCGGCCGACTACGAGGAGCGTGCGCGCCTGCGGCCGATCGGCCGCAATGTCGAACGCACGCAGCAGATGATTCAGCAGGTGCGCGAGATCGCACGGCATGCCGACGCGCTGGGCTTCGATGTCCTGGCCCTCACCGAGCATCACTTCCACTCCGAGGGCCTGGAGGTGTCGCCGGCGCCGCTGCCGTTCCTGGTCGATCTGGCGGCCCGCACGCAGCGCCTGAAGCTGGCGACGCTCATTCTCGCCTTGCCGACCTGGGATCCGCTGCGCCTCGCGGAGGAAATCGCCATGCTCGATCACCTGACCCAGGGGCGATTCATCGCCGGCCTCGGCCGCGGCTATCAGGATCGCTGGGTGAAGGTGCTGGGGCAGCGCTACGGCGTCGCCGGCGCGGCGTCGGACGGCTCCGAACGGGATCGCCACAACCGGGAAGTGTTCGAAGAGCTCTTCACGATCATGAAGATGGCCTGGACCGACGATGCGATCCGCTACAAGGGCAAGTACTACGAGGTGCCTTTCCCCCATGCGGAAGGGATCGTCGGCTGGCCGGCCGCCGGGCACTGGACGGCGCGCTACGGCGCGCCCGATGAACTGGATGCCGCTGCGACAAGCGTGCGAAAGATCTGCGTCGTTCCCAAACCCTACACGCAGCCGCATCCCCCGCTGTGGCAGGCCTTCTCCGGCGGGCGAGACACGATCGAATGGTGCGCCCGGGAGGACATCATGATGTGGAGCCTGGCGTCGTCGACGAATCTGGTCGAAGTCGCCCAGGCATATCGGGGCGCGTGCGCCCGGCACGGCAGGGAGCGCCGGCTCGGCGAGAACTTCGGGGCGTTTCGCATGGTATATGTCGGCGCGACTTACGAGGAAGCCTTCGCGCGCGGCGCGGCCGCGCTGGGCGACGTGTTCGTACGCTATTTCGCGGATTTCGGCTTCTTCGAAGGATTTCGACGCCCGGGTGAAAGCGGGCCGGTGCCGATATCGTTCGAACGCATGGTCGACGCGGGTTTCGCGATCGTCGGTACGGTCGATCAGGTGCGGCGCCAGATCGAGGCGCTGCGCCGGGACGTCGATCCGGAATGGTTCGGCTGGTATTTCGACCAGGGTTTGCTGCCGCAGGCGACGCTGCTGGAAGAGCTCGAATGCTTCGCGACGAAGATCCTGCCCGACTTTCGCGACTGAACGCCTGCCGCTGCGTTCAGCGCGGCGCCCGTGCCCGATCCAGCCGCCGCAGTTGCAGCGCCTCGCCCAGATCGCTGCGCGCGATCTGCGGCCGCGCGGCGAGATCGGCGATCGTTCGCGCGATCTTGATCACGCGGTGATAGCTGCGGGCGGTCAGCCGGAAATGCTCGAAGGCCTGGGCCAGGAATTCGCGCTCCGTGTCGGCGAGTGCGGCGTGCACGCCGAGCTCGCGCACGTCGAGGCGGGCATTGAGCTTGCGCTGGCGCGCGACCTGGCGCGCCTGCGCGGCGGCGACGCGCGCGCCGACCACGGCCGAGGATTCGGCGCGCCGCTCGCTCTTCGCACGCAGCCAGTCGTGCTCGCGCGGCACCTCGGTCTGGAGATCGATGCGATCGAGCAAGGGACCGGACAGGCGCGCGCGGTACTGGCGGATCTGCTCGGCGCTGCACTGGCAGACGCCGGCGGGATCCCCGGCATAGCCTCAGGGGCAGGGGTTCATCGTCGCGACGAGCTGGAAGCTCGCCGGATAGGACAGCGTCGCGGCCGCGCGCGCGATCGTCACGCGCCCCGTCTCCAGCGGCTCGCGCAGCACTTCGAGGGTGCGGCGGCTGAACTCGGGCAGCTCATCGAGGAACAGCACGCCGTGATGCGCGAGTGAGACCTCGCCCGGACGCGGCACGTTGCCGCCGCCGACGATCGCGGCTGCCGAGCTCGTGTGATGCGGCGCGCGGAACGGGCGCACGCGCCAGTCCTCGGGCGCGCGCGGCTGTCCGCTGACCGAACAGACGATCGCGACCTCGAAGGCTTCCTCGTCGCGCAGCGGCGGCAGCACGCCGGGCAGGCGCGTCGCGAGCATCGTCTTGCCGGTGCCCGGCGGGCCGCACATCAGCAGGTTGTGACCACCGGCCGCGGCCACTTCGAGCGCGCGCTTGACGAAGTGCTGACCCTGCACGTCGGCGAGATCGGGCAGCGCGCGTGGGCCGATGCACGGTGCGCCGTCGCCACGCCAGACGGGAATGGGCTCGGTGCCCGCCAGATGACGCGTCAACGCGTGCAGCGAGCTCGCGGCGTGCACGGCGAGCTCGGCCACGAGCGCCGCCTCGTCGCGATTCGCGGGCGCCACCAGCAGTGCGCGGCCGGCGGCTGCGGCGGCCAGCGCCGCGGGCATGATGCCGCGCACGCCGCGCAAATCCCCGTTCAGGGCGAGCTCGGCGACGATCTCGACCTGCGTGAGCGCCTCGGCCGGCAGCTGGCCCGAGGCGGCGAGGATGCTGAGCGCGATCGCGGCGTCGTAGCGCGTGCCTTCCTTCGGCAGGTCGGCGGGAGCGAGGTTGACGGTGATCCGGCGCAGCGGAAACTCGTAGCCCGCGTTCAGCAGCGCCGAGCGCACGCGCTCCTTGCTTTCGCGCACCGTGGTTTCCGGCAGGCCGACGAGATTGAAGGCCGGCAGGCCGGCGGAGAGATGGGTCTCGACCGCGACCGGTGGCGCGGACACGCCGAGCAGCGCCCGGCTGTAGGCAATCGCAATCGACATGCGGGCACTCCTTGCCTCCGTCGTTCGCACCGGCGTCCCTGCCGGTGCCCGGCCCGCCGCTTCCATGCCGCGGGCCGTCGTTCGAAAATCTGCAGCCTCAGCGGCCGTCGTCGAAGGATTCCGCCTCCAGCGCCGCGAGACGGGCTTCGAGCGCTTCCAGTTTCTCGCGCGCGCGGGCGAGCAGCGCGGCCTGCGCGTCGAACTCTTCGCGCGACACGAGGTTCATGCGGCTCAGCATGCCGTTGAACGAGGCGCTGAGCAGCGCGCGCAGCTCGTCGCGTGCGGCGGCGGTGCCGGGCACGAGGGTCGCGATCTGTTCGAGCACTTTTTCGATGGTGGCCGTGGCTGGTTTCATGCGGTCAACTCCGTCCTTGCCGGCCGCTACGCCGGGCGCATCCTCGCCTCATTCCGATCGCGCCGTGCATCGATTTGGGGCGCAACGCGCGGCGACTCGCCGATGCGCGGCCCGATGACGCGCCCCGTCGATGGCGCGCGCGCGATGGCGGCGGCGACCGCCTCGCTGCCGAGCTCGATCGCGGCGGCGACCGCGCGGTCTGGCACGCTAGCTGCTTTGCTATCCGGGCCAGGTCTTCGTTCACGTCGCGGCGACACCGCGCCAGTGGTCATCGGTCGCTTGCTATATTAGCGGCGCCGATGGCACCGGTGCCACGGGAGTCGCAGCTTGCGACGGCCGGACGCGACCGACGGCACAACGATCACGGGACATGTCCACGGCGTGGGCCATGTGCTGCGTCAAGGCGGCAAACGACAGACCAGAACCGGAGTGAGACCATGAAGCTTGTGACTGCAATCATCAAACCCTTCAAGCTCGACGACGCCCGCGAGGCCCTGTCGGAAATCGGCGTGCAGGGACTGACGGTGACCGAAGTGAAGGGCTTCGGGCGTCAGAAAGGTCATACCGAGCTCTATCGCGGCGCCGAGTACGTCGTGGACTTCCTGCCCAAGTCGAAGCTCGAGGTCGCGGTGGCGGACGACAAGGTCGACGAGGTGATCGAAGCCATCGCCAAGGCCACCAATACCGGCAAGATCGGGGACGGCAAGATCTTCGTGACCGAGCTGGTCAACGTGATGCGCATCCGCACCGGCGAGACCGGCGTCGACGCCTTGTAAGGGCCCGCCCACCCCGCTTCCTGCCGCCGCCAGGCCGGTCCGCGTGCATGCGCATTGCGGACCGCGCCGCGTCGTTCCGCCCCTGGCCACCGGGAATCGCACGGCGGCGTTCTGCCCCGACATGGGGCCGCCACCCTCCAACCCGCACCTGAGCAGTGCAAGCGCGCATCGCCCGCGGGCACCGTCATGTGCAGGACCGGCGCGCTTTTCCGCACCGAAATGACGAAACGCATGCGCTGGCATGGATGCTGCTGCCTCGAAACGGGGCGCAGCGCGCCTCGGCGCTCCGCGGCACGATCCGAACTCGACCGGATCCGAAGCCCGGGCGCTTCAAATCGCGACGAAAACGATACCGGGGGCGTGCATGCACTACGCGATTCGACGGCGGATGACGGCGAGCTTCGGTCTGTTCGCTGCGTGCTCGGCGCTGCCGGCGTCGGCCGCGGAGCTGAACAGCGGGGACTCCGCGTGGCTGCTGGTGTCGACGGCCCTGGTGCTGTTCATGACCTTGCCGGGGCTCGCCTTCTTCTATGGCGGGCTCGTGCGCACCAAGAATGCGCTCTCGCTGCTGATGCAGTGTTTCGCTATCACCTGTGTGGTCTCGCTGCTGTGGTTCGCCTGCGGTTACGGCCTTGCCTTCGGCGACGGCGGTTCGCTGCAGGCCTGGATCGGCGGCGGCAAGGCATGGCTCTCGGGCGTGACGCGCGAGACGCTCAGCGGCGCCGTGCCGGAGACCGTGTTCGCGATGTTCCAGATGACTTTCGCGATCATCACGCCGGCGCTGATCGTCGGCGCCTTCGCCGAGCGCATGAAGTTCTCGGCCGTGCTGCTGTTCACGGCGCTGTGGCTGCTCGTCGTCTACGTGCCGGTCTGCCACTGGGTGTGGGGCGGTGGCTGGCTCGCCCAGCTCGGCGCCCTCGACTACGCGGGCGGCACCGTGGTGCACGTCAATGCCGGCGTGGCCGCGTTGGTCGCGGCGCTCGTACTCGGTCGCCGTCGCGGCTTTCCCGAGACGGCGATGGCGCCGCACAACATGACATTGACCGTCGCCGGCGCCTCGATGCTGTGGGTCGGCTGGTTCGGCTTCAACGCCGGCAGCGCGCTTGCCGCCAACGGCAACGCGGGCATGGCGATGCTCGTCACGCACCTGTCCGCCGCCGCCGGCTCGCTGGCGTGGATGGCCGTGGAATGGCTGCGTTACGGCAAGCCCAGCGTGCTCGGCATCGTCACGGGCATGGTCGCGGGGCTAGGCACGATCACACCGGCCTCCGGTTTCGTCGGCCCGGCGGCCGCCGTGCTGATCGGCTTCACCGCCGGTATCGTCTGCTACTTCGCCACTCAGTACGTCAAGCGTGTGCTGCGGATCGACGATTCACTGGACGTCTTTCCCGTCCACGGCGTCGGCGGCGTGCTCGGTACGCTGCTGACGGGCGTCTTCGTTGCCGCCGACCTCGGCGGCGTCGGCTATGCCGAAGGCATGTCGATGGGCTCCCAGGTCGGCATGCAGGCGCTGGCCGTGCTCGCGAGCGCCGCCTGGTCGGGCCTCGCCTCTTTCGTGATACTGAAAGCCATCGCGGCCGCGTGCGGCCTGCGCGTCAGTGCCGAAGAGGAGACCGAGGGGCTCGACCTCTGCGACCACGGCGAGCGCGCCTACACGCTCTGAGCGTCGCCGCCCGGACACCGACGCGGCGACGTCAAGTCGCCGTGTCTGCCGCCGCTATTCCTTATCGCCGTCAGAGCGTCTTGTGCGTGCCGTCGCAGTAGGGGGCCTTGCGCGTCGCCTTGCAGGCGCACAGCCATAGCGTCTCGGGCTGGGCGAGATCCAGCGGCCGGGGCGTGAACGCGGTGCCCCGGTGCGATCCGTCGCAGAAGGGCTGTTTCGCGGACAGGCCGCAGGCACACCACCAGTACCGCCCGGCGGCCAGCTCGAGCTTGATCGGGGCTTTCTGCGGACAGGCAGGCTGGTCCATCGCGTCCTCCGTCGTCGTGGTTATTCTGCGTCGTGCTATCTT
>JBFWSI010000032.1:0-13595 GCA_050248455.1 Gammaproteobacteria bacterium
GCGCGGCCTGCGCGAGCGGCGCGGCGAGCAGCACGATGCCGAGATTGGTATTGCAACCTACCGCCGCCCAGGTCGCCGCGATGGCTTCGCGCACGGCCTCGCCGACGCCGCGCGCGCCTGCGCACAGCGGCGGCGCGCTGGCCCGCGCGCTGAGCAGGAAATCGCGCGCCTGCATGCCGTGGCCGGGCGAATCGACGCTGACGTTGCCGGGTTTCGCGGCGAGCACGTCGTAGCGGCAGGCTGCGCGATAGCAGGCCGCGACGAGCGCCGGCGCGAGCAGCGCGGGCATGCGCTCAGGCTGCCGCGTGCAGGCGCGCGACGAAGGCCGCGATCAGCGTATCGCTGACCGTCGGCCCACAGGCCTGCTGCAGGCCCCACCAGGCCGGCACGCCGTTGACTTCGCCGACCAGCCAGCGTCCATCGCCGTCGCGCAGCAGATCGACGCCCGCATAATCCATCTCCAGCGCCTGCGCCGCGCGCTCCGCCAGCATGCGCGCCGCGTCGTCGAGCTCGCGACCGAGGATCGCGGCTTCACAGCGGGCACCCTGCGCCCGGTTGGTGATCCAGTGCCCGCTCGTGCGGCTCATCGCATGCGTCGCAGTGCCGGCGACGACCAGCACGCGCCAGTCGCGATACGGCGGACCGCCGCGCTCGACGAAGTCCTGCAGGTACCAGACGCCGTTGACCGGCACCGTCGCATCGAAGGCGTCCAGCGACTCGATCAGCGCGAGCCCTTCGCCCTGCGAGCCGAACAGCGGCTTCAGCACGAGGCGCCCGCCCGCCGCGAGGCGCGCGGCCGTCAGCGCGCGCGCCTTCGCGCGATCTTCGAACACCCAGGTGCGCGGCGTCGGGATGCCGGCCAGCGACAGCAGCACGCTGGTCAGCGCCTTGTCGACGCTGCGCTCGATTGCGCGCCCCGAATTGAACACCGGTACGCCGAGCAGCGCGAGGGTGTGCAGCACGTCGAGGCGCAGGATCACCTCTTCCAGCGTGCCGCCCGGCACGCCGCGCACGAACACGCCGGCCGGCAGTGCCGCGTCGAAGCCGGGCAGGTGCACGAACGGCGGCGCCGCGCCGGCGTCGAGATGGCAGTCCTTGAGGCTCAGCATCACGACCTCGTAGCCGCGGGCCGCGAGGCCGCGACCGAGCACGCGGCCGTGCCAGCCGGGATCGTCGGTGACGATGACGACGCGGTGCGCGTCGCGCGGCGGCCTCATCCGCCGAACGACAGATCCAGCAGATCTTCGCGCAGCGCGCCGGCGTGGAAGGTCTTGCCGCTCTTCATCGCCGTCACCGCGACGCGCGCCGGCGAGAACAGCATCGGATCGATCTGGTAGAAGTCGTACTTCACTTCCTTGAAGACCTGGCCGAAGGGCTTGCCGAAATCGCGCGAGGCGCTGCTCGGCAGCTTCTCGGCGAGCTCGCGCGCCTCGTCGTCGCCGGCGTCGACGTAGAGCTGCACGAAGCCGCCGAAGAGGATCGCGTCGTTGGTGCGGCCCATTGCGCTGATGAAGTCGGCGGTCGGCGGCGGCACGGGCGCGGTGCCGGCGCCGTCGACGATCTGCTCGAGCGGGAAGTGCAGCGCATGCACCTTGTGCAGCGCGACCTCCAGCACGCGACCGACGATCTGCACGCCGCCGGCGAGGCTCGAGGTCGGCGTCAGGATCAGGGTCAGCTGCGCGGGCGCGATGCCGCAGTAGCTGATGATCTTCTCGACCACCTCGGGCGGCGGCAGCTTGTCGACTTCGAGCACCAGCGCGGTGTTGCCGGCCGGATTGCGATACGCGAGTTCCTTGAACAGCTCTTCCCTGCTGCCGATCGATCGCGCCGGCCCCGAGCCCAGCGCGTGGAAGGCGCCCTTGCCCTGGCCGTGGCTCAGGCTCCAACCTGCGTACTGCGAGCCGAGGCAGGCAGTCACGGGATCGCTGGCGTGCACGTCGACTTGCCAGGCCCAGTGCCGGAACGCGGTGCTCGCGCGCAGGCGCACGCTGCCGAGCCCGCCCATGCAGATCTCGGCGATCAGGCGTCCGGCCTCGAGCCCGCCGGGCACCGCGATGCCGGCGTCGACGATGCAGGTGCCATTGTCGAGATGGCTGACGGCGACGCGCAGGCGGTCGGCCTCGTCGACGAGACGGTTCACCAGCGGGCGGCTGGCACGGCTGACGTCGGCGCGCGGAAGCGGGGAGACAGTGGTCATCGCGGGTCCCTCGAACGCCCGCCGGCGGCGAGCGTGGCTGTTTTCGTTAGGGAAACTCCGCACGAATCCTGGATGGACTCGTTCAGCGTCTCCTCAGTTGGGCGGCCGGCAGTCGGGCAGCGGCAGGACGACGCCACCGAGCAGTTCGCCGAGGCCGAGCAGTCGACGATGCAGGGCGCGCAGCGCGGCCTCCGCCGTCGAGCCCGAAGCCCGCACCGAGCACAGGGGAGCGCCCCGCGGCAACCGCGCCCCCGCGCCGGGTCGATCGGCAACCCAGGCGGGCCAGTCTAGCGACTTCGGCACGCGAATGGGATCGCCCAGCCAGGGCACGGCGAGGGCCCACGGCCGCTTGCGCGGCGCGAGCGTGCGCCACTCGCGCTCGCGGCAGGCTGCGAGATGCGCACGCAGCGCCGCGGCCGGCGACACCAGCAGTTCCACGCTCGCCGTCGGCCGCGGATTGAGATCGACGAGCCACCAGCGCGCGTCCGCGTCGAGCACGAAATCGAAGCCGCACAGGCCGCGCAGCGCGAAAGCCTCGACGAGCGACGGCAGCGCGGCGGCGATCGCTTGCCGCAGGCGCCGGGGCAAGGGGATGCCGCCGATCGCGCCGGCCCAGGCATAGGGCCGCGCGGCCGACGGGACGAACAACTGTGCGCTGTAGCCGAGCACCTGCACGCGCCGCGCAGCGGCAAGGAAGCTGACCGACAGCGCACGACCTTGCACGCGGCGCTGCGCGTAGCACGCGGCGTCCAGCGGCTCGCCGGGCAGCGCCCGGCGCACGTGCCAGCCGCCGGACTCGCCGACGCGCTTGCACAGCCATTCCCCTCGCGCGGGCACGCGGCCGAACGCGACTTCGGGCGTCGCGATGCCGAGCCTGCGCAGGTGCTCGGCCCGCTGCAGCGGCGAGACGATCGCGGGCAAGGCAGCGGGAGCCGTACCGAGAAGCTCACAGTGACGGGCACAGGCCGCGAGCAGCGCCGGCCGCCCTTCGAGGCCGCCGCCCCACACGAGCGGCGGGCGGTCGCGACCGGCGAGCGCCGCGACCGCCGCGACGAGCGTCTCGGCGTCGAAGTCGAAACCTTCGCGCGCCGCACAGCGCCGGTAGCGCGCGGCGCTCGCGCGCGTGTCGACGTCGCCGAACAGATCGACGACGCGCGGCACATGGCCGGCGGCCCGCGCGGCCTGGGCGAGCGCGCGCGCGCTGCGCGCGACGACGAGCAGCGGCCGCGCCGCGCGGCGCACGCCGCTCATCGCTCAGCGCGTCGCGACGATCGAACGCGCGAGCTCGAAGGCTTCCTCGTGCGCGAGGTAGACGGGCTCGGACGACTCGTACATCTGCGTCAGCAGGCCGGTGTGCACGCGATACTTGACGTCGCCGATCGCGAGCGCGCCGAGCCCGCGCGCGCTGCCGCCCGCCGTCGCGAGCTCGACGCCGTTGTCCTTCGCGCCGACGCCTTCGATGCCGCTGGGCGGCACCGCGTTCGCGTCGGCCGCGATCCGGAGCCGGCGCGCCTTCGCGATCGCCGCCTTGTCGAGCACGCGCACGCCGGCCTTCGCCGCGTTGAAGACGATCTCGGCGTCGTCGAGGATGCGCTCGATCGCGCCTGGCTGGCCGCCGTCCGCGCCGCGCAGCGCGACGCCGTAGCGCGAATTGCAGGCGTCGGCGCTGGCCTGCGCCTCCTGCGCACCGCGATTGCTGACCAGCGCAACCTCGGCGCCGCAGCGCGCGGCGAGCAGGCCCACGCAGTTGCCGACCGGCCCCGTGCCGCCGAACACGTAGACGCGCCGGCCGCGCATGTCCGAGCCGTCGGTCTTCGCGAGCCAGCGCTCGGCGAGCGCGACCATCGCCGCGGCGGTCGTGATCGCGCCGCTGGGATCGGCGAGCACGGAGACGACGAACGGCGGCACCATCGCCTTCTTCGCCGCGTTCAGCATGTCGATCGCGAGATGGAACTCGCGGCCGCCGATGAAGATGCCGGTGCGGCGCACGCCTTCCGGGCTGCGCGAGAAAATCGTGTCCTGCGTCAGCGGATGGATTTCGTCCAGCGTCACGTTGCAATACGGGATCACCGCATCGTAGCGCGCCTCGTAGGCCATGTTGATGTCGAAGGGGCTGACGTACTTCGTCGGGCTGAACACGTGCAGGAGGTAAGGGTCTTCCATCGTCAGTATCCTCGTCTCTGGTGCGGGATGAGCCAGACCGGCGTCGCCGACGGCGGATCGACGCCGAACTCCCCGCGCAGTCCGCAACGGGCGCCGACGTTGTTGCCGGTCACGATCTGACAGCGCAGCCCTTCTGCCTTGCGCGCGTCAACGAAAGACGCGACCGCCGCGGCACTCGCCGCGTCGGGCGCGAACACGAAACCCGTCGGTCCCCACGAGCTCTGGCCGATGCCCGTGTAGCCGAATTCGCGCACGACGGCGGCAAGCAGATCGCCGACGCGCGCGCTGGTGTAGGGCCCGCCCTGGGCGGGCGCGAAATACTCGCCGTTGGCGCGCTGCACGGCGGCAACGGCGCGCGAGAACGCCGCGAAGTCGCGCTCGACGAGCGCCGGCAGCAGCGCGACGAGCACCTGCCGCGCGAGCGCGCCGGCCGCGGCCTCGCTCATCGGCGCGAGACTCGCGAAGGCCGCACGCTCGCGCTGCCCCGAGAGCCCCGTCAGCGCGTCGTCGAACACCAGCACGCAGCGCCAATCGTCCGGGAAGCGCAGGCGCGCGAGCAACGGCGGCGACGTGGTCTGCGCGCCGCGGCCGCCGTCGACGACGAAGCCGCCGCCTTCGAAGGCGGCGATGCCGATGCCCGAGCGCAGCCCGCGTTCACCGAAGCTCGCGAGCTCGCGCAGCGACGCGGGGACACCGAGCGCACGCGTCGCCGCCTGTGCGACGGCGAGCGCGAGCTGCGTGCCCGAGCCCAGGCCCGCATGCACGGGGACGCTGCTCTCGATGCCGACGTGCAGTGCGCGCCCGGGCGCGAGCGCCGCGCACAAGCGCGTGAGCAGCGCGGTGACGCGTGCGGTAGTGTCGGCGTCGGCGGCGTCGACGACGAGGCGCGCGGCCGGCGCGGCGCGCACGCGGGTGCCGAGACCGTCGATCGCGAGCCCGAGGCTGCCGAAGCGGCGCCCGAGATCACCGTTGAGGTCGACGAAGCCGAGGTGCAGCCGGGCCGGCGCGTGCACGACATAGGTCGTGTCGTCGTCGGCGGTCGATGCAGGATGCGTAACGGAAGCAGTCATGTGTCGCGCGCTGCCGGGATGACGTCATGGTAACCGATGCGATGCGACCGCCCACAGGCAGCGCAAGGTCTGCGAGGTAGTCGCCTCGGAGACCCTGTGCTAACTTAGCCCGACCTCCCACGGCGGACGCGAGCGTGGCTGGTTCATTCGACAAGCCCAGCTCATCGAACCGAGCCCGAACCCAGACTAGCGCCGCCGTGCCCGAATCCGCCGCCGACTCTTCGCTGCCGCCGTCGACGACCTACGACGCAGTCACTTGCCCGTTCTGCGGGTTGCTGTGCGACGACCTCACCGTCACGTCCAGCGCGGGCCGCCTCATCGCCACCGACAATACGTGCCCGAAGGCGCGCGCCGCGTTCGCGCGCGCGGTGCCGGCGGCGACGCCGCTCGTCGACGGCAAGCCGACGAGCTACGCGCTCGCCGTCGCCGCCGCGGTGAAGCGCCTGAAGAAGAGTCGCCAGCCGCTGATCGCCGGCCTCGGCACCGACGTCGACGGCACGCGCGCAGCGCTGGCCCTCGCCGAGCGCTGCGGCGCGATCCTCGATCACCTGCACGGTCGCGCGCTGCTGAACAACCTGCGCGTGCTGCAAGCGCGCGGCCAGGCGACGACGACGCTGGGCGAAGTGCGCAACCGGGCCGATCTGGTGGTCCTCGTCGGCGCGTCGATCGACGAGGACTTCCACGGCTTTGCGCGCCGCTGCCTGCGTCCCGCCGACGCGTTGCTGCCCGAGCGTCTCGCGCGCCGTCAGGTTCTGCATCTCGGTCCCGCGGCGAAGCTGCCGAAACAGCCCGGCGTCGACGCGCAGTCCTTGCCCTGCCGCGACGACGAACTGCTCGAGACGCTCAGCGCCGTGCGCGCGCTGCGTGCGGGACGCCCGACGCGCCTGAAGGCGCGGCGCCTGCAGCTGGTCAGCGCGCTGGTCGAGCGCATCGCGGCCGCTGACTACGCCGTCTTCGTATGGGCACCGGGCCAGCTCGGGGTAGACGGCGATCTCGTGATCGGCGCGGTCTGCGATCTGATCGCCGACATCAATCGCACGCAGCGCGCGGCCGGCCTCGCGCTGGGCGGCAACGACGGCGGCCAGAGCGCGATGGCGACGGCGGCCTGGCACACGGGCTATCCACTGCAGCTGTCCTATGCCGGCGCGACGATCGAATACGACCCCCTGCGTTTCGATACGGCGCGACTGCTCGCCGAAGGCACCGTCGATCTGTTGCTGTGGATCAGCAGCTTCAATCCCGTGCCGGTGCCGGCGAGCGACCTGCCGCTGGTCGTGCTGGGCTTGCCGGGCACGCCGCTGCGCGCGGCCGGCGACGGCAGCAACGCGATTTTTCTGCCGGTCGGCACGCCGGGCCTCGACCATGCCGGCCGCCTGATGCGCACCGACGGCGTCGTCGCGCTGCCGCTCGCGCAGCTGCGCGCACTGGGGCTGCCGTCGGTGGCAACGGTGCTCGCGGATCTCGCCGAAGGGATGGTGTGACGATGGCCGGCCAGATCACCGAGCTGCGCGGCGGACGCGTCTACGATCCGGCGAACGGCGTCGACGGCGAAGTCCGCTCGATCTATCTGCGCGACGGTCGCATCGTCGCTGCGCCGGCCGAACCGGGCGACATTCGCCAGACCTTCGATCTCGCCGGCTGCGTCGTGATGGCGGGCGGCGTCGACATCCACACGCACATCGGCGGCGGCAAGGTGAATCTCGCGCGCATGCTGCTGCCCGAGGATCATCGCGGCGATCTCGTGCCGCGCGGTCGGCATCCGCGCATGGGCTGCGGGCATGCCGCGCCGTCGACCCTGACCGTCGGCTACCGCTACGCGGAGATGGGTTACACGGCCTGCTTCGAGCCGGCGATGCTCGCCGCGAACGCGCGCCAGGCGCATCTCGAGCTGGGCGACACGCCTATCGTCGACAAGGGCGCCTATGTGCTGCTCGGCAACGACGATCTGCTGTTGCGCATGCTCGCCGGCAAGGCCGACGGTGCGCAGATCCGCGACTACATCGCCTGGACGCTGCGCGCCGCGCAGGCGATGGCGATCAAGGTCGTGAACCCCGGCGGCATCAACGCCTTCAAGTTCAACCAGCGCAAGCTCGATCTCGACGAGCCGAATGCGCACTACGGCGTCACGCCGCGCGCGGTGCTGAGGGCACTGGCCGACGGCATCCGCCAGCTCGGCCTGCCGCATCCGCTGCACATCCACGGCTGCAACCTCGGCGTGCCGGGCAATCTCGAGACGACGCTCGCGACGATCGCCGCGCTGGACGGCCTGCCCGCGCACCTGACGCACGTGCAGTTCCACAGCTATGGCACCGAAGGCGATCGCAAGTTCTCCTCCGGCGCCGCGCGCATCGCCGAGATCGTCAACCGCAGCCCGAACATCTCGATGGACGTCGGCCAGGTGCTGTTCGGGCAGACCGTCACCGAGTCCGGCGACAGCATGCGGCAATACGCCGGCAGCGCCTTCGGCAGCCCGAAGAAGAGCGTGCTGATGGACATCGAATGCGACGCGGGCTGCGGCGTCGTGCCGTTCAGGTACAAGGACAAGAACTTCGTCAACGCGCTGCAGTGGGCGATCGGCCTCGAGCTCTTCCTGCTCGTCGAGGATCCGTGGCGGCTGTTCCTGACCACCGATCACCCGAACGGCGCGCCGTTCACGACCTATCCGCACCTGATCCGCCTGCTGACGGATCGCAGCTTCCGCAACGACATGCTGAAGACGATCAACCCGGACGCCGCGGCGGCGAGCACGCTCGGCAGCCTCGAGCGCGAATACTCGCTGTACGAGATCGCGATCATGACGCGCGCGGGACCCGCGAAGAGCCTGGGGCTCGCCGAGCTCGGCCAGCTCGGCATCGGCGCGCGCGCCGACGTCGCGGTCTACGTCGACGATCCCGATCGCGAACGCATGTTCACCACGCCGCGCTACGTGTTCAAGGCCGGCGAGCTGATCGTCGAGAACGGCCGCGTGATCGCGACGCCGCGCGGCGCGACCCACGTCGTGCGCGTCGACTACGATCGCGCGATCGAGCCCTTCGTCGACGACTACTTCGAGCGCTACATGACCGTGCGGCGCCGCCATCTCGAAGTCGCCGACGGCGAAATCGAGGATGGGGGTCGCGGCGGCCTCGTGGTCCACGGTGCCCGGCGCTCGGCATGATCCGCGCATGAAGATCAACGGCGTATTCATCGAAGACACCTTCGCCGAAGCCTTCCCGATGAAGGCGACGCGCCTCGTGATCACCGCCTTTGATGCGACCTGGGCCAATCACGCGGCGAACGCGCTGACGGGCTTCGCGACCTCCGTCATCGCCTGCGGCTGCGAGGCCGGCATCGAGCGCCAGCTGAAGCCTGCCGAGACGCCGGACGGACGTCCCGGCGTGTCGGTGCTGCTGTTCGCGATGAGCAACAAGGAGCTGACGAAACAGCTGCAGAACCGCGTCGGCCAGTGCGTGCTGACCGCGCCGACCAGCGCCTGCTACGGCGGGCTCGACGAAGGCGATCCGCTGCCGCTCGGCAAGACGCTGCGTTTCTTCGGCGACGGCTACCAGATTTCGAAGAAGCTCGGTCGCACGCGCTACTGGCGCGTGCCGGTGATGGACGGCGAATTCCTGTGCGAGGAAACGACGCGCGTCACCAAGGCCGTCGGCGGCGGCAATTTCCTGATCCTCGCGACCGATCAGGCCAAGGCGCTCGCCGCGAGCGAGCGCGCGATCGCCGCGATGCGCAAGATCCCGGGCGTGATCATGCCCTTCCCCGGCGGCGTCGTGCGCTCGGGCTCGAAGGTCGGATCGAAATACAAGACGCTGCCGGCGTCGACCAATCATCGCTATTGCCCGACTCTGCGCGGCATCGTCGCGGATTCGGCGCTGTCGACGGAAGTCGGCGCCGTGCTCGAGATCGTGATCGACGGCCTCACCTCGGCGGCGATCGACGAGGCGACGCGGGTCGGCATCCGGGCCGCCTGCACGCTGGGCGCGAAGCGCGGCATCCTCGCGATCAGCGCCGGCAACTACGGCGGCAGCCTCGGTCCCTTCCACTTCAAGCTGCGGCAGATCCTCAAATGAGCGCGCTCGGCCTGCATCTCGCGGCGGCCCCCGACTTCGACCTCGACATGCGCGGCGTGACGCCCGACGCGTTCAAGAATCGCAAGCTCGGCGAGATCCGCCGCCTGCGCCTGCCTTGCGGCCAGCGCGGCATCGCGCTCGGCGAGCTGTTCGAGATCGACGGCGCGCCGGACGGCGACGTGCTCGAAATCACGGGCGCCTGCGCGCGACTCCATCACCTCGGCGCCGACATGACGGCCGGCGAGCTGCGCGTCACGGGCGACTGCGGCGCCTGGCTCGGCGCCGAGATGCGCGGCGGCCGGCTCCTCGTGCGCGGCAATGCCGGCGACGGCGTCGGCGCCGGCATGCGCAACGGACTCATCGAGATCTCCGGCAGCATCGGCGATTTCGCGGGCGCGGCCGTGCCGGGCGCGGTGTCCGGCATGAAGGGCGGCACGATTCTGGTCGCCCGCCACGCGGGCCGCCGCCTCGGCGATCGCATGCGCCGCGGCCTCGTCGTCGTCGGCGGCGACGTCGGGATGGGCTGCGGCAGCCAGATGATCGCGGGCAGCATCGTCGTGCTCGGAGCGAGCGGTCCCGGCCTGGGCGCCGGCATGCGGCGCGGCACGATCGCGCTCTTCGACGCGCCGCCGGATCTCGGGGTGAACTTCGTGCCGAACGGCCGCTACGAGCTCGCGTTCACGCAGCTGCTGCTGCGTCACGTCGCGAGCCTGAAACCCGCATGGCGCGCGCGTCTTGCGCGTGTCGCGAGCGTCGAACGCTGGGTCGGGGATGCGGGGGCGAGCGGCCTGGGCGAGGTTCTGCTTCTGAGCTGAGCCTCGACCTCGTAGCCCGGGTGCAGCGCAGCGGAACCCGGGATCTCCAACGCATCGGCAATCCCATCCCGGGTCATGCGACGGAGGAAGAGTCAGGGGGTAGTCGTCGCCTCCGCCGTCGCCCGATAGGGCGCGACGGACTGCAGGCGCAGCGTATCGCGCAGGAGGGGCACGGGCCCGTTCTTGTCCGGGACCTCGGTGATGATTTCGTAGACGTAACCCGGCAGCGCGTCGGCCACCGTCACGACGTAACGCTTGTCCGCGAACTTCTCGAACATCGCGCGCTTCGGATCCTGCTTGTACGGTTCGAAGCTGATGCGCTTCGCGTCGTACTCGCGGCCGTCGAAGCTGATCTTCACGGGCTCGATGATCGCGCTCTCGGCGAGCGCGTACTTGATGCGGCGCTGGAAGTAGCGCCAGCGCTCGCGTGACTTGCCGTCCGGATCGGTCAGGCGGTTCATCTCGTAGACGTCGCCCTGGAAGTAGACCTTCAGCACCGGATTGACGTCCGTGCTGTCGGCCGGCGGCACCGGGAAATGCCGCTGCCCGGTGAAGAAGTCGAGGGCAGCCGCCTTCATGCCGTCCGGATTGATCTTCGCGACCGTGAACACGATGCGATCGGTGAAGCCTTCCTCGTAGCTGCCGTCCTTGACGAAGGAGTAGGTCAGCACGGACGGCGCTTTCACGGCCGCGAGCTGATCGGTCATCCACAGCAGCGTCTCCGCTTCGGAGAACTTCTCGTCTTCGGCCGCAGGCGGCGTCTGTTCGGCGGCGGCCGGCAGCGGCCGCGCCGCACCGCACGCCAGGAACGCGAGCGCGACGGCGATGCCGCACAGGCGCCTGCAGTCAGTCATCGTCATCGTCTTTGCGCTTCTCGTCGATGTGCAGCTCGAGCAAGGGCACGCCGTAGCCGGCGAGCAGCTCGTCGATCTTGCCCTGGTTCTTCTCGATGAGGCCGTCGAGCAGCTCGAGACGGCGCTCGTCGCCGTGCCGTACCGCCATCGCGATCTGGAAGTCGAACTTGATGCCCTCGTCGGCGGTCAGCGGGATCATCTTCACGTCCGGATGCTGTTTGGCGAGATGGCCGGCCAGCGGCCCCCACAGGAAGCTGACGTTCACCTCACCGTTGTCGAAGGCGGCGCCGACGACATCGGCCGGGCTCTGCTTCGGATCGCCGGACATCATCGGGTACGGCGTCGCGCGCTCGATGAGGTCCAGCTTGGAGATCCACTCGGTGGTCGGGCCCTGATCCCAGATCCCGATCTTCAACTGCTGGCGCCGCGCCTCGTCCAGCTTCTTCAAATCGTCCTGCGTCTCGATCCAGTCGACGCCGGCGCCCTTGCGTACGAGCATCGCCCAGGTCGAGTGCATGTAGGGTCGCGTCGTCGCCGCCAGCTCGAAGTTCTCGACGACACCCATCACGTAGTCGCACTTGTAGCTGCCGTCCTCGGTCTCGTTGTTCCTCAGCGTGGCGCGGATGAAGCCCATGCGCTGCGGAAACCAGGTGTAGCTCGTCTTCTGTCCGAGCTGGGCCGCAAACATCTCCGCGATCCTGTTCTCGTAGCCCGAGCCGTCCATGTCCGACATCGGCTTGGTATAGGGCGGCGCACACACCTTGAACAGCTCGCCGTCCGCCGCCTGCGCAGGCCCGACGGCGGCGGCGAACGCCACCGCCAGCCATGCCCGCGGCAAGCTCAGCGCAGTCTTTGCATCCATCACGGACCTCGCTCCTGACAAAGGCACTCGGCCGGCCTACTTGAGCCGGCCGGCCTTCTGCAGTTCCTGCTTCATCTTCTTGATGGTACGCGCCACCATGTTCTTGCCGAGCTTGACGTCGTTGAGCGCCTCGTCGAGGGCGGCGAGGTTCGCGGGCTCACCGTCGCCGACGACCACGGCGCCGACCATGCCGGTCGTCATGTGCGGATTGCACTTGTAGATGTAGGCGCCTTCCTTCTCGAGCTTCACGCTGAAGCCTTCCTGCCCCATCTTCGCCTTCCACTTCTCGGCGCCCTCGGGAATCATGCCGTCGATGGACTCGGTGTCGTGTCCCGCCATCTGCATGAACTTCAGGGTATCGCCCGGCTTCGCGAAGGTGACGAGCGGCACCCAGTTGGTGATCACGCCCTTGATGATGTGTTCCTCGGCCAGTGCGCCGCTGCTCAGACCCAGCAGCGCGATTGCACCCAGGATTCGAATGCTCCTCATGTCTACTCTCTCCCGAACAAGCTGTCGTTGATCATCCGCGTTGCGCCCGCCCCGACCCGAGTCCGGTTGCACGCGTACGCAAATCTAGTGCTAGCGCCGTGAATCGGCGCTTAATTCATTTATCACTGGTCATCGGAAGCGACTCGCACGGATGCGCGCACGCTCACCGCGCGATTTGGCGCGCGTCGATGGTCGTCATCGCTTGCGCGAAACTCCACCGACGCCGGCTTCCTCGCGCGTCGT
The DNA here is from genome assembly GCA_050248455.1 of Gammaproteobacteria bacterium. Lineage (GTDB taxonomy): Bacteria > Pseudomonadota > Gammaproteobacteria. The sequence continues at coordinate 12,758 of JBFWSI010000032.1, forward strand.
CTCCGTGGAGTCGCAAATGTCGCCCGAGTTCCCCGCCCGGGCACCTCGGAGAAGGTTTCCCGTCGCGCGATCCCGTCCGGAACCACTCTCGAAGTCGCTCGTCCCACCGCGTCGGCAGCGAGAGCGGGACTTCGACAGCGCTCCCTAAAGAAAACCCGGCACCCTCGTGAGGTGCCGGGTTCGGAGAAGCGCACCAGGGTGCGCTTCGACGCTGGGGCAGCGTCAGCCTCGGTGCCCGTCAGGGCAGGCTGAAGACGCTCAGCACGCCACCCAGACGGGTGTAGTTGCCGAGGCCCTTGTACGCGCCCACGGCACCCAGGCCGTCGGTGTCCTGAATCAGGCCAGCCGCCATGCCGATACCGGCCCAGCCGCCGACGCCCGACAGCACGCCGACGTACTGCTTGCCCTTGTGGCCCCAGGTGTTGACGTTGCCGATGATCCCGGACGGCGTCTTGAACTGCCACAGGAGCTTGCCGCTCTTGGCATCGATCGCCTTCAGGTAGCCCTCGAGCGTGCCGTAGAACACGATGTCGCCCGCGGTTGCCAGCGCGCCGCTCCACACGGAGAAGCGTTCCGGAATCGACCACACGATCTTGCCTTCGTCAGCATTCCAGGCGATGAAGTTGCCCAGGTTGTTGTTCTCGGCGTTGTTGCCGAACTCCGGACCGGGCGACACGCGACCGGCCGGGAACATGCTGAGGACGGCGTTCACGTAGGGCTGACCCGCGACGTACTCGCCACCGCTGACCGGCTCGTAGTTCATGCAGACGTGGTTCGTCGGCACGTAGAACAGACCGGTCTTCGGGCTGTACGCGGCAGGCTGCTGGTCCTTCGAGCC
>JBFWSI010000033.1:0-13251 GCA_050248455.1 Gammaproteobacteria bacterium
GCCACCCTCGCTGCTGGCCTGCAGAGGGAAAGTCGGACATTCCGCCGCACGACATGGCGCGCACGATAGCCGATCGCAGGCGCGCTCGGCACGCGGCCTCGACGTGCCCGCGCAGGCACGCCGGAGGCCTGTGCTACATTGCGTCGGACGCGCCGCCGACGCGGCCGCCAGCAAGGAGTCGCGCATGGCCCGCTATCAATTCGACGACGACACCGCAGCGCCGGACTGGAGCGAGCGCGGGACGCAGCTGTCGCAACTCGTGGTGCGGGGGTTCGGCTTCGTGCTGATGCTCGTCGGTCTGTGGATCTCGCTCGCCGTGATCGCCGAAGCCTGGTCGCTGTACAGGAACCCCGCCAACATCGAGCGCCTCGCGAGAGCCATCGAGCAGGGCTCCCATCTCGATCGCGCGCTGTCGCGCGTCGGCACGCCCGAGCGCAACACCCTCGACGACACCGCGCCCGCCACCGGCAGCTCCGACAGCGAGGCCGACGTGCTCGGCTTCCGCATGACCTACTTCGTCGCCTGGATCATCGCGATCCTGCTGCTGATGCTGGTCGGCCGCCTCGCGCTGGGCGCGGTGAAGACCGGCGGCGATCTCGTGCTGCACGACACGCAGATCAAGAAACTCGCGCGCGAGCTCGTGCGCGAAGCGGCGCGGGGGCGGGCTTAGTGTGCTGTTGAATCTAAATAGAAGAGCGCAAATACGCTCCACTCGTGTTCGTTTACCGTCCGTCATTCCCGCGCCAGCGGGAATCCACGCCGGACGAGGTGGCCTCCGTCGGGCGATTCTTCTGTTTCCGCGCTGGACGCCGGGGAGTGCGTGGATGCCCGCTGGCGCGGGCATGACGTCGGAAGTTGCTACACGGGCATACGCTATCGAAACGCCAGCGGAGTGGATTTGCGCTCAGCCATATAGCCACGGAGGGCACGGAGAAAGAATATTGATTGGGTCGGCGCCTCCGTGACTCGATTGACTGTTGCCGCTGGCGCTGCGGAGGTTCCCAAACAGTCCTTTTCTTCTTCCGTGTCCTCCGTGGCCAGATTCAAAAATCGAGCAGGCGCCGGAACGGCAGCATCGGTGAAGCGACGAAGCCGTGGCGGCGATAGAAGGCCTGGGCGCGGTCGTTGTCGGCGTCGGTCAGGAGGGTGATGCGCCGGCAGCCGCGGTCGCGGGCGTAGCGCACGGCGGCTTCGAGCAGCTCGCCGCCGACGCCGCGGCCGCGGACGTCGGGAGCCACCACCATGTCCTCGAGCAGCGCGACGCGCGCGCCCAGCGCGGTCGAGACGGTCCACAGCAGGTTCACCATGCCGACCACCTCGCCGTCGTCGCGGGCAACGAGGATGGTGCCGAGCGCGGCATCGTCGACGATCGCGCGCAGGCCGCGGATCTGGGCGTCGCGATCCGGGATGAACTCGGCTTCCTGCGTGAACAGGAGATCCAGCAGTCCACACAGCGCCGGAGTGTCGGCGGCGGTGGCCGGCGTCACGTGCATCGGTCTCTCCTCCTCGTGGGCAGATGGCTTCATTGTGCCCGAGACCGGGTAGGCCGAGCAGCCTTCTCTCGTGCGGCGCGGGGTCCGCTGGGTATCATGCGCATACGAGTCCTCCAACCGTCAGGATCCAGGCATGTCCGTCACGTCCACCGCTGCTCCGCTCGACGTCGAAATCCTCATCGTCGGCTCGGGTTTTTCCGGCCTCGGCGCCGGCATCGCGCTCAAGAAGATGGGTGTGCACGATTTCGCGATCCTCGAGCGCGCGGACGATCTCGGCGGTACCTGGCGCGACAACACCTACCCGGGACTCACGGTCGACGTCGCCTCGACGTCCTACTCCTACGGCTTCGAGCTCTATCCCGACTGGTCGCGGCTCTATGCGCCGGGCGCCGAGGTCAAGGCCTATGCCGATCACTGCGCGACGAAATACGGCGTGCGCGAGCACATCCGCTACGGCAAGACCGTGAGCAGCGCGCGCTACGACGCGGCGAGCAACACCTGGCTGACGCGGCTCGCGGACGGCAGCGAGCTGCGCTCGCGCTATCTCGTCAGCGCGACGGGCCTGTTCGGACCGCCGAAGCTGCCCGACATCGCGGGCATCGAGGGCTACAAGGGCATCATCATGCACACCGCGCAGTGGGATCACGGCGTGGACCTGACGGGCAAGCGCGTCGCGGTGATCGGCACGGGCGCGACGGCGATCCAGGTGATCCCGGAAATCGTCGATCGCGTCGCGCACCTCGACGTCTACCAGCGCACGCCGATCTGGCTGCTGCCGAAGCCGGACATGGAATTCCGCGAATCCACGCGCCGGCTGTTCCGCAAGTGGCCGATCGCGCAGCGCGCGCTGCGCGTGGTCACCAATGCGCTCAACGAGCTGTTGTTCGGTCTCGGCTTCTCGCACTACCGCCAGATGCCGTGGCTGTATGCCTGGTTCGAGAAGGTCGGCGTCAAGCACATCCGCGAGCAGGTCCACGATCCCGAGCTCCAGGACAAGCTCATCCCGCGCTACAGTTTCTTCTGCAAGCGTCCGAGCTTCTCGAACGTCTACTTCCCGGTCTTCAATCGACCGAACGTCGAACTGATCACGACGCCGATCGAGCGCGTGAGCCCGCAGGGGCTCGTCACGCGCGACGGCACCGAGCGCGCCGTCGACGTCCTGGTATGCGCGACGGGCTATGCGGTGTTCGAGAAAGGCATCGTGCCGGCCTTCGAGACCTATGGTCGCGACGGCACCGAGATCGGCGACTACTGGACGGCCAACCGCTTCCGCTCGTTCCAGGGCATCACGATGCCGAACTATCCGAACTATTTCATGATCTTCGGCCCCTACTCCGCGGCGAGCGCCTCGTGGTTCGGCATGATCGACACCCAGGTCCGCCACTTCGCGCGCTGCATCGCCGCCGCGCGCAAGCGCGGCGCGAACTACATCGAGGTCAAGCAGCAGGCCTTCGACGAGGACTTCGAGAAAATCATGAAGCGGCGGCGCAACCAGCTCGTGTTCTTCGGCAACTGCGCCGGCTCGAACTCGTATTACTTCGATCGCAACGGCGACGTGCCGCTGATCCGCCCCGCCACGCAGTTCGGCCAGTGGCTGCGCAGCCACTTCGTCGGCATGAACAACTACATCTTCCAGACGAAGGGGCTGTCGTAACCGATTTCGTAGCCCGGGTGCAGCGTAGCGAGACCCGGGATCTTCACCGCACCGACACGCCGCTCGCGGGTTGCGCGCTGCGCGCTCCACCCGGGCTACGAACCCGGCGCGGGCGCTCGTGCCGCCACACCGACATCCCGGAGTTCCGACTGGAGATTCCCGCAATGAGCACCGATCGCGCTTTGGACTGGACCGACCTGCTGACGCTGGCAGACGAGATCAAGGCCGAAACCGGCCCCGGATCGAAGAGCTGGAAGCCGGATGGCTCGAAGACCCGGCAGATCAATGAAAGGGTCATGCGGGCGCTGCGCGAAAACTCGGGAACCATTCCGGGCGAGCTGAGCGTCATTCCTTGCCTGATCCTGACGACCATCGGCGCCAAGTCGGGGCAGCCGCGAGCCGTGCCGCTGTTCTGCCGTACCGTAGACGGTCGCTTGGTGATAATCGGTTCGATGGGCGGCGCAGCCCGCAACCCGCCCTGGTTCCACAACCTGATGAAGAACGCCGAAGTCACCGTCGAGAAAGATGGGGAAGTGTACAGAGCGCTGGCGAAAGTCCTGGAAGGCGCCGAGCGAGACTACTTCTTCGACAAGTTCGCCGAGGCCTATCCGATATTCGCCGAGTATCAGGCCGGGATCAGTCGCGTTATCCCCATAGTCGAGCTGACGCGAACATAGCGCGGGGCGGCGGCCCACGATCAGCACGGCAGCGTCGTCAGGGCTTGCGCCCAGTCCCGAGTCCGTAGCCCGGGTGCAGCGCAGCGAAACCCGGGATCTTCTGCGGCCCACACGCTCTATCCCGGGCTGCGCGCTGCGCGCTCCACCCGGGCTACGAAATCGAATCAGCGCGGGATCACGCCCGGTACGCCCCACATGCCGCGGCCGGTCTGGCGCGCGATGCGTTCGAGCACGTGATATTCGAAGGGCGCGTCGGGCAAGGCGACGGCCCAGCCGTATTCGAGCAGGTGCGCAGCGAGATCGAGGCCCTGCGCATGGCCGTCGGCGTCGACGCGGCAGGTCGCGAGCGTGACGCCATCCTCCTGCTTGCCGAAGGACTCGCAGTGGACGAAGCCCTCGGCCTTCAGCTTCAGTGCGAGCGCCGCGCGCTGGCCGCATTCGAGCGGGCGCACGAAGGTCTGGCAGTCCTCGGCGCTGCGCGGGACGTGGATGCCCCACAGCGCGACGCGCCGGTGGCGGATCGACAGCGTTGCGTCCTCGTTCACGAAGGCGAGGCCGGAGAACTCGCGTGCCGACGCCGGCGCCGTCGTCGCGAGCAGGCTGGCGAGCAGCAGGATCCGCCGCAGGCGCTCAGCCGGCGTAGAGCACGACTTCATCGCCGACTTCGACACGATCGAACAGCTCCACGATGTCCGCATTGCGCATCCGCACGCAGCCGCGCGAGCCCGGCACGCCGAGCGGCGTCGCGTCGGGCGTGCCGTGCAGGTAGATGTAGCGCTCGCGGCTGTCGACGTCGCCGCCCTGATTGAGGCCGGGTTCCAGCCCGCTCAGCCACAGGATGCGCGTCAGGATCCAGTCGCGGTTCGGCGGCTGCTGCGCGGCAAATTCCGGCGACCAGATTTCGCCGGTCGCCTGCCGCGCGACGAACACGCTGTTCGGCGGCGCGCCGGCGCCGATCTTCGCCGCGATCGCGTGCCGGCCGCGCGGCGTGCATTCGCTGTCGCGGACTTCGCCCGGGCCGTTCTTCGCGGTCGACACCCAGTATTCGCGCGCGAGCCGGCCATCGACGTAGAAGCGCAGGCGCTGGCGCAGGAGATCGACTTCGAGCAGGCGTCTCATCGGCGGGCGGGGACTCGCAGGGCTTGCACGTGCGCGAGCGCGTCGAAGTTGCCGCTCGCGTCGGTATCGTAGCCGATGACGCGCGGCCCCCGCACGAACACCTGCTGCTCGTACCACAGCGGGGCATAGGCGAGATCGCGGCCGAGCTCGGCCTGGATCTCCCGATAGAGCGCCGCGCGCGTCGCGAGATCGGACGCCGCCTCGGCGCGCGCGATCAGCGCGTCGACCCGCGTGCTCGCATAGCGGCCGCGGTTCGCGCCGGCCGGCGGCATCGCCGTGCTGTGGAATGCATAGCGGAAGACGTCGGGCAGCTGCAGGCCGACCCACGACAGGCCGTAGAGCTCGAAGCGACCGGCCTTGATGTCGCCGTAGAACGTGCCCCAGTCGTAGCTCTGCACGACGAGCGCGATGCCGACCTCCGCGAGCTGCGCCTGCAGGATCGTCGCGAGGCGCAGCCGGAACTGATCGCTGGACGTCTTGTAGGTGAGTGCGAGCGGACGCTCATGCGTATAGCCGAGCGCACCGAGCAGGCGCCGAGCCCGATCCGGATCGTAGGCGGGAAGCGCCAGCGCCGGCGCGCCGGCCCAGTGCGTCGGCACCAGGATTGCGGCGGCCGGGCGCGCCTGGCCGCGGAAGACGTGACGCAGGATCGCCGCGCGATCGATCGCGGCGGAGATCGCCTCGCGCACCTCGGCCCTTGCGGTCGGGCCCTGCGCGAAGTTGAAGCCGAGATAGCTGAAGGTCGTGCCGTCGCGCTCGACGAGCGCGAGCCCCTGCCGCCCTGCCAGCCAGTGCGCGACTTCCGGCGCAAAACCGCCCGGCACCAGATCGAGCTCGCCGCGCGTGAGCTTGAGCGCCCGCGTGGTTTCGTTCTCGACGACCTCGAAGGCCACGCGCTGGCCGTCCGCGCGGCGCTCCAGTTCAATCGATTTCGGCGCGAGCCGCGTCACGCGAAAGGGTCCGCTGCCGAGCGGATGCGCGGGTCGCGCTAGCGCGGCGTCGCGCGCCGGCAGCACGCCGATGACGAGGAGGCCAGGCAGCAGCGGGTCCGGCCGCGCGAGCTCGACGTCCATGCTGCGCTCGTCGACGGCGGTGAAGTCGACGACGTTGGCGAGCGAGCCGCGGTGCGGGGAGGCGCGCGCGGGATCGCGCACGGCGCGATAAGTTGCGACGACATCGGCGGCGCTCAGGACCGTGCCGTCGTGGAAGCGCGGCTCGCCGCGCAGCGTGAAGCGCCAGCGCGTGGAGGTCTGCTGCGTCCAGTCCATCAGCGCCGGGACGGGCGCGGAGCGCGCATCGAAATCGGCCGGCGCCTGGTAGACGAGCCGGCACAGCCGCCAGGACGTCGCGTCGGTCGCATAGCGGGGATCCAGCGTGACGGGCGCGGTCGCCAGGCCCACCCGCAGCGTCGCGTCGGGCGGCCGCGCGCAGCCGCCCAGGGCGGCGAGATGGCAGTAGAGGATGAATAGGAGAACGCTGCGCATGGCGGGCATCGAGACGATAGCCGGGCGCGCAGCCCGGACTCAAGGGCAGCGGCCGCTGGCACCGATCGCCGCACCTCAGCAAGATCGCGCCGTGTGCGCTCGACGACTGCCGACCGCCCGACGGAGCATAGTCCGACAGCCGGCGGCGAATGCCGGTGTCTAGGATGACCGTAAGCGAAGCCGGCCGGCACCGGCGAGCGATCGCGCCACGCATTACCCATAGGCCCGAACGGAGGATCGGTACGTGAACAAGGAAGCGGGCGCATCCTCGACGCGCGCCTCTTGCTCGGATCTCGGCGCCACCGGCGTCGCGCAGGGCGTTTTCATCGGTCATCTCGTCCACGAACTGCGCAATCTGCTCGCGCCGATGGGCAACATCACGCATCTGCTGCGCATGCGCAGCGTGGAGGATCCGCGTCTGGCCCCGCCGACGGCGATGCTTGAGCGTCAGATCGCGAGCATCGGACGCCTGCTCGAGAAGCTGACCGCCGCCGACACGCTGCTGCGCAAGGACACGCGGCTCACGCTGGCGCCGCTCGATCTGCGCCCGCTCGTCGAAGAAGTCGTCGGGCACGCCCGCGAGGAAGCGGGGCGCCGGCAGCGTGAGCTCGAGCTGCTGGTGCCGGCCGAACCGGTGCCGGTCGCCGCCAGCGTGGCGCAGCTCGGCGAAGTGCTGCGCGACGTGCTCGACAACGCGGTGCGCTATACGCGCGACGGCGGACGGATTCGGGTGACGCTGGACACGCACGAAGGCATGGCGCGTCTCCGCGTGCGCGACGACGGCCGCGGCATCGCGGCCGAACGCCTCGCGCAGATTTTTACGCCGCGCTGCCTGGCGCCCAGCGTGGCGCCGGAAGATCGCGGCGGTCTCGGCTTGAGTCTCGCCATCGCCGCGCGCGTGCTGGCGCTGCACGAAGGTCGTATCGATGCGGCGAGCGAAGGCCCCGGCGCCGGCAGCGAGTTCACCTTGTGCCTGCCGCTGTGTACCGCGGAGACGGCGATGGTGCGCGAAACCGCGCCCGGCACCGCGAGCCCGACGCATCGCCGCGTGCTCGTCGTCGACGACAGCGAAGCGATGCAGGACTCGCTGACGACGATGCTCGAGGAACTGGGCCAGCAGGTGCGCTCCGCGCGCGATGGCGAGGAAGCCCTGCGCGTCGCCGCCGACTGGGAGCCCGATCTCGTCCTGCTCGACATCAACCTGCCGAAGTTGAACGGTTTCCGCGTCGCGCGCGCGCTGCGCGAACGCTACCCGCCCGAGCGCATGTCGCTGGTGATGATGGCCGGCGACGGCCTCGACGATGCGATGCGCCGCGGCGCGCAGGAAGCGGGTGTCGATCGCTGCATCGACAAGCTGCAGGCGGGGATAGTGCTGCGCGATCTGCTGGCGCCCGGCGCGTAGCCAATCCCGTATCACCAAACGCATCGCAGCCGCCGTAGCCCGGGTGCAGCGTAGCGGAACCCGGGATCTTCCTCCGCTCGCACGCCCGATCCCGGGTTATGCGCTGCGCGCTATACCCGGGCTACGAAAGCGCGTCGCAAGCTTGCCGCCTCACTCCTTCGCCGCGTGCGCGCGGCTCAGGACATACTGCTGGATCTGCGCGATCTGATCGGCATTCAACCACTTGTCGAAGGCCATCATGCCGTTCGCCTGCAACTGGCCGTCGTGGACGATTGCCTGCCAGTGTGCATGCGTATCGGCCGTCGAGTAGCGGAGATCCGGCAGCACGTTGCCGCTGACGGCGTTGTCGCCGTGGCAGCGCGAGCAGAAGGCGTGGTAGAGCGTCTTGCCGCTCGCGAGCGCGTCGGCATCCGCGGCCACGGCGGGCAGATCGGCTGCGATCTGCCGCTCGACGAGGTCGGCCGCCGGCAGGCTCGCACTGCCGTTCAGCGCGAAGACGAGCATGCGGCTGCGGTTCGGCGGCAGGCTGTGCGAGGCGAGCTGGCCGCCCGGCAGCGCCATCGCCGTGCCCGAGCCCGCGCTGACGGCGATGTACTGCTGGCCGTCGATCGCATAGGAGATCGGCGCGGCATGGATGCCGGTCTGCGCATCGGCGCTCCACAGCTTCTCGCCGGTATCGGCGCGATAGGCATTCAGCATGCCGCGGTTCGTGCCCTGGAACACGAGGTTGCCGGCGGTGGTCAGCGCCCCGCCGTTCCACACGTCCTGCAGCTCGATGCGCCAGCGCGGCTTCTTCGCGATCGGATCCCAGGCCGTCAGCGCGCCGACGATGGTCTTCGCGATCTCGCCCGCCTTCCTGTTGTCCTCCGGCAGCGCGCCGGCGTCGAAGTGGATGCCGAGGTTGTAGTGCGCTTCCGAGCGCTCGAATTCCTTGTCCTCCTGGTAGAGGAAGGGCAGATCCTGGGTCGGGACGTAGATCAGGCCGGTGTTCGGATTGAAGGCCATCGGATGCCAGTTGTGGCCACCGAAGGGACCCGGCTGCAGCGCCTGCTGGCTCAGATCGTAACGCGCGTTCTTGGTCTCGACCGGCCGCCCGGTCTCGAGATCGACGTGCGAGGCCCAGGTGACCTTCACGTAAGGATCGGCGCCGAGCAGTTGCCCCGTCGCGCGGTCGATCACGTAGAAGAAGCCGTTCTTCGGCGCCTGCATCAGCACCTTGCGCAGCTTGCCTTCCCATTCGAGATCGGCGAGCAGGATGTGCTGCGTCGAGGTGAAGTCCCAGGTGTCGCCCGGCACCGTCTGGTAATGCCAGACGTACTCGCCGGTGTCGGGCCTGAGCGCGACGATCGAGGTCAGGAACAGGTTGTCGCCGCCGCCGGGGCTGCGCAGGCGCTGATTCCACGGCGAGCCGTTGCCGGTGCCGACGTAGAGCAGATCGAGCTCGGGATCGTAGGCCATCGAATCCCACACGGTGCCGCCGCCGCCGCCCTTCCACCACTCGCCGGTCCAGGTCTTCGCGGCTTTCTCCATCGCCGCGTTCTCGAAGCCGTCGGCCGGGTTGCCGGGCACGGTGTAGAAGCGCCACGCCATCTCGCCGGTGTCGACGTCGTAGGCGCTGACGTAGCCGCGCACGCCGAACTCGGCGCCGCCGTTGCCGATGATGACCTTGCCCTTCACGACGCGCGGCGCGCCCGTGATGGTGTAGGGCTTGCTCTTGTCGATGGTCAACGTCTCCCACACGAGCTTGCCCGTCGCGCGATCGAGCGCGATGAGACGGCCGTCGATGACGCCGACGAACACTTTGTCGCCCCATACCGCGGGGCCGCGATTGACGACGTCGCAGCAGGCGAAGAAGCCCTGCTTGCGATCGGCCTGCGGATCGTAGGACCACAGCGGCTTGCCGGTCCTGGCGTCGATCGCATGCACCACGCTCCACGATGCCGTCGTGTACATCACGCCGTCGACCACCAGCGGCGTCGCCTCCACACCGCGATGCGTGTCGAAATCGTAGAACCAGGCGAGCTTCAGATCCTTCACGTTGTCAGCGTTGATCTGGACGAGCGGGCTGTAGCGCTGCTCGTAGTAGGTGCGGCCGTGGCTCATCCAGTTGCCGGGCTCGCTGTCCGCCGCGGCGATGCGCTCGCCGGTGACGGGCGAGGCGCTCGGCGCGGTCGGCGCAGCCGTGACCGCCGCTGCCGCTTCGGGCGCGGGCGCGGCGGGCGTCGTCGCGGGTGCTTCCGCGGCGGGTGCGGGCGCGGTGTCCGTGGCGGCAGGCGCGGGCGCGTCGGACTCGGAACAGGCGGCGATCAACAAGGCCAGCGACAGACAGGCCAGGCTACGCAAATGCAGCATTGAAACTCCCCTCGATGCGGTCGGTGCGGCACGAGCCGCTCTTTGTCGTGACGATCGCGCGGCGCGCGAGGGCCGCATCATCGCATCGGGACTCTCTCGATCGCCAGCCATCGGCGAGGAATCGCGGCCGCGTCAGCGCGGACGATGGCTTGACCACGCGCCGCACCAACTCTCACGGTGAAGGTGCGCGCCGGACACTCCGCGCATCATCGCGATTCGCACACAGAACTGAAGGGAGCTCGAAATGAAGCATGCCATTGCCCGTCCCCGGCTCGCCGCACTCGCCGGCCTCGCCGCCGTCCTGGCCCTGCCCGCGGCGCGCGCCGACGGGGATCGCCGCACCGACACCGAGGAAGTCACCAATCTCATCTACTGCTATGCGCGCGGCACCGACGCGATCGGCGACGCGACGACGAACGGCAATCCTCGGGGCAAGGGACTCGCCATCTACAAACAGTGCTTCACACAGGATGCCGAGTTTCGCGCGTGGTTCCCGCAGCAGCCCTTCGATTCGCAGACCTTCCCGGACGGCTCGACGACGCAGGTCTACATAGGGCCGGCGGCGTGGGCGGACTTCGTCAACGGCGTGTTCCGCGGCAACGGCTACGACTTCACGCAGCACATGCTGAGCAACGTCGACGTCGCGGTCAGCGGTCGCACCGCGAAGCTGACGGCCTATCTCAATGCATCGCACGTCGTGTCCGGCAGCAGCGTCGGCGGCGTCTCGCAGTGCGTCGCGGTCGCCAATGGCACCTATTCGCTGACCGCGAAGCGGATCGGCAGTCAGTGGAAGGCGACGAAGCTCGATCTCACGCTCATCACCTTCAATCCCGTCTTCGGCTGCCAGCCGAACTGATTGCCTGCGCGGCGGCCCGCCGCCGCGCCGGTCCGGAGCTTCGATGAGCACACTCAGCGATCGCGCCTGCATCGTCGGCATCGGCCACACGGAGTACTCGCGCGACTCCGGCCGCAGCGAGCTCACGCTCGCCTGCGAGGCGATCGGCGCGGCGCTCGCCGACGCGGGCCTCGCGCCTCACGAGGTCGACGGCCTCGTGAAGTACACGATGGACAACAACGATCTCGTCGACGTCGCGCGCTGCGTCGGCCTGCCCGAGCTGCGCTTCTTCGCCGAGGTCGCCTACGGCGGGGGCGGCGGTCCGCTCGGCACGCTGACGCTCGCCGCGATGGCGGTCGCGATGGGCCAGGCGAATGCCGTCGTCGCCTTTCGTGCGATGAACGAACGTTCCGGTCGCGGCACGCCGCGCTTCGGCCAGGCCTCGACCGCCCCCGGCGCCGAGGGGCGCATGAGCTATCTCGCACCTTACGGGCTGTTCAGCCCGGCGCAGATGGTCGCGCTGGCCGCGCGCCGGCACATGCATCTGTACGGCACGGAGTCGCGGCATTTCGGCGCGATCGCCGTCACCTGTCGTCATCATGCGAACATGAATCCGGACGCGATGATGCACGGCCGGCCGATGACGCTGGACGATCACCAGGCTTCGCGGCTGATCGCCGATCCCGTGCGCCTGCTCGACTGCTGCCTCGAGACCGACGGCGGCGCGGCGATCGTCGTGACGACGCCGGCACGCGCGCGGGATCTGCGGCAGAAACCCGTGACCATTGCCGCCGCCGGCATGGGCGCCGGCGCGTGGAACCATCGCTTCATGGTGCGCGACATCGACGCCGCGGCGAGCGAATCGACGGTCGCCGCGCGGCGCTTGTTCGCCGATGCCGGCGTCACGCACGAGCGGCTCGACTGCGTCTATCTCTACGATCACTTCACGCCGCTGGTGCTGATGGCCTTCGAGGACTACGGCTTCTGCAAGCGCGGCGAAGGCAAGGACTTCGTCGGCGACGGCGCGCGCTTCCGCCTGCCGCACGGCGAGCTGCCCTTGAACACGAGCGGCGGCAATCTTTCGGAAGGCTACCTGCACGGCATGCAGAACACGATCGAGGCCGTGCGCCAGCTGCGCGGCACCGCGCGGCATCAAATCAGGGGCGCCCGCCATGCGCTGGTGACGGCCGGCAACGGCGTGCCGACCTCGGCGGTAATCCTGCGCGGGGACGGCTGATGGCGACGAACGAGTTCCCGTATCCCGTGCCGGAATACGGCGCCGAAGCCTACTGGGCCGCGTGCAACGAACGGCGCCTCGTGATGCAGCGCTGTCGTGCCTGCGGCCGCTACCGCTGGCAGCCGGCGCCGATCTGCCCGGACTGCCAGGCGGCCGCGCACGAGTGGTCTACGTTGTCGGGCCGCGGGCGCATCTACAGCTGGACGGTGATCGCGCATCCCGTGCACCCCGCGGCGGTCGCGAGAGTGCCGTACGTCGTCGTCGAGGTCGAGCTCGACGAACAGCCGGGCCTCAGGCTGATCGCGAACCTGGTGGATGGCGCGGCGGCGGACATCGCGATCGATGCGCCCGTCGAAGTCTGTTTCGAGCAGCACCGCAACGGGCAGTGGCTGCCGATGTTCAGGTTCCGGTCGACATCATCCCCGTAGCCCGGGTGGAGCGCGCAGCGCGTAACCCGGGATCTTCGATGAGTGCGAGGATCCCGCGTTCCGCTACGCTGCACCCGGGCTACGGATGCAGGTTCAGCGCGCGTCCAGCGCGAGCAGCCACTCGACGATCCGCTCGGCCGCCTCTTCGGCGCTGGTCGTCGCGGTGTCGACGCGGATCTCCGGCTGCTCGGGGGCTTCGTACGGCGAGTCGATGCCGGTGAAATTCTTCAGGGCGCCGGAGCGCGCCTTCCTGTAGAGGCCTTTGACGTCGCGCCGCTCCGCTTCGGCCAGCGCGGTGTCGACGTGGATCTCGACGAAGTCGCCGGCGTCGAACATACCGCGCACCATCTCGCGCTCGGCGCGGAACGGCGAGATGATGGCCGTCTGCACGATCAGGCCGGCGTCGGTCATCAGCTTCGCGACTTCGCCGACGCGGCGGATGTTCTCGACGCGATCGGCCTCCGTGAAGCCCAGATCCTGGTGGAGCCCGTGGCGCACGTTGTCGCCGTCGAGCAGGAAGCTGTGCTTGCCGAGCGCAGAGAGCCGCTTCTCGACGTGGGTCGCGAGCGT
>JBFWSI010000034.1:0-13210 GCA_050248455.1 Gammaproteobacteria bacterium
CCGCGCGCGAACGTCGCCGGCGGCACGCGCTACCTCAAGGACCTGCTCGGGATGTTCGACAACGATCTCGTGCTCGCCCTGGCGGCCTACAACGCCGGCGAGAACGCGGTCATCCGCTACGGCCGCCAGATCCCTCCGTACGAGGAGACCCAGACCTACGTGCGGCGGGTGCTGAAGTTCTACAACGACTACAAGAAGACGAAGCTGATGTAGCGCGGACCGGGCATCGCGCCCGGCCCGCATTCTTTGCCGTGACTCATTCGTCGGTGACGCAGCCCTCGGATGCCGACTTCACGTTCTTGATGAACTTGTAGAGCGTGCCGCGCGTCGCCTTGTACGGCGGCATCTTCCACTCGGCCTTGCGCCGCGCGAGCTCCTCGTCGGCGACGTCCATCGCCAAGCTGTTCCTGGACGCATCGATGGTGACGAGATCGCCGTCGCGCACCAGCGCGATCGGGCCGCCCTGCTGCGCCTCGGGCACGACGTGACCGACGATGAACCCGTGCGAGCCGCCGGAGAAGCGGCCGTCGGTGATCAGCGCGACGTCGGCGCCGAGGCCCGCGCCCATGATCGCAGACGTCGGCGTCAGCATCTCCGGCATGCCGGGGCCGCCCTGCGGTCCTTCGTAGCGGATGACGACGACGTCGCCCTTGCCGATTTCCTTGCGCTCCAGCGCCGCGAGCATCAGCTCTTCCGAGTCGTAGACTTTCGCCGGGCCGGAGAAGCGCAGGCCTTCCTTGCCCGTGATCTTCGCGACCGAGCCGCCCGGGGCGAGATTGCCCTTGAGGATCTGGATGTGGCCGCGCGGATTGATCGGGTTCTCGAGCGGGCGGATGACCTGCTGATCGGGCAGCAGATCCGGCACGTCGCGCAGATTGTCCGCGACCGTCCTGCCGGTGCAGGTGAGGCAGCTGCCGTCGATCAGCCCGTGCTTCAGCAGATACTTCATGACCGCCGGGATGCCGCCGATCGTTTGCACGTCCTCCATCACGTACTTGCCGCTGGGCTTCAGATCGGCGAGGAAGGGCACGCGGTCGCTGACCGCCTGGAAGTCCTCGAGCCCGAGCGTCACGCCGGCGGCGCGCGCCATCGCGATCAGGTGCAGCACCGCGTTGGTCGAGCCGCCGAGCACCGTGACCAGCACCATCGCGTTCTCGAAGGCGGCGCGCGTCATGATGTCGCGCGGCTTGATGTCGCGCTCGAGCAGCAGCTTCACGGCCTCGCCGGCGCGCCGGCATTCCTCGCGCTTCAGCGGATCGACGGCGGGCGTCGAGGAGCTGTACGGCAGCGACAGGCCCATCGCCTCGATCGCGGAAGCCATCGTGTTCGCGGTGTACATCCCGCCGCAGGCGCCCGCGCCGGGGCAGGCGTGACGCACGATTTCCTGGCGACGCGTGTCGTCGATCGTGCCGGCGAGGTAGGCGCCGTAGCTCTGGAAGGCGGAGATGATGTCGAGCTTCTCGCCGCGCGAATGCCCCGGCTTGATCGTGCCGCCGTAGACCATCAGCGCCGGCCGGTTCAGGCGCGCCATCGCGATCACGCAACCCGGCATGTTCTTGTCGCAGCCCGGGATCGTGATCAGGCCGTCGTACCACTGGCCGCCCATGATGGTCTCGATCGAGTCGGCGATGATCTCGCGCGACTGCAGCGAGTAGCTCATGCCGTCCGTGCCCATCGAGATGCCGTCGCTGACGCCGATGGTGTTGAAGCGCATGCCGATCAGGCCCGCGGCCTGCACGCCCTGCTTGACCTCGTCGCCCAGCGTGAGCAGGTGCATGTTGCACGGGTTGCCCTCGAACCAGACGCTCGCGATCCCGATCTGCGGCTTGGCCATGTCGTCCGGCGTGAGGCCCGTCGCATAGAGCATGGCCTGCGACGCGCCCTGCGATTTCGGCTCGGTGATCCGCGCGCTGACCTTGTTGAGTTTCTTCGCCATCGTCGACTCCAGAGAAATGAGCGGCACGCCGCGTGCCGCGGGAAAGAGGCGGCCGGATCATAGACGAGCCCGGCCGGGGTGTCGTGCCCGCGGCCGGAGGCGGCGCCCGGCCGGAGGCGACGTGTAGAATGCGGGCATTTCCGCGCCGGTCCGTCACCATGACGACTCTTGCCCGCCTCAAGGCCCAGCTCGGCGACCAGCTCGGTCGGCTCGTCGCGACGCGCTCGGTGAGCAGCGCCGATCCGGCGCTCGATTGCGGCAACCGGCCCGTGATCGAGCTGCTGGCCGACTGGTGCGACGCGCGCGGCTTCGAAGTGGAGCTCCAGCCCGTCGGCCGCAGCCCCGACAAGCTGAACCTGATCGCGACGCGCGGCGCCGGCGACGACGGTCTCGTGCTCGCCGGCCACACCGACACCGTGCCCTGCGATCCTGCGCTGTGGACCGCCGATCCGTTCGCGCTGAGCGAGCGTGACGGCCGCTGGTACGGGCTCGGCACGGCGGACATGAAGTGCCTGTTTCCCGCTGCGCTCGCCGCGATCGACCGGCTCGATGGCATCGCCCTCACGAAGCCGCTGACGATCCTCGCGACCGCCGACGAGGAGACCTCGATGGCCGGTGCCCGCGCGCTGGTCGCGGCCGGACGCCGGCTCGGCCGTTTTGCCATCATCGGCGAGCCGACCGGCGGCCGTCCGATCGCCGCGCACAAGGGCGTCGCGCAGCTCGGCATCGATCTCCTCGGGAAGAGCGGGCATGCGAGCAACCCCGCGCTGGGCAACAACGCGCTGGACGGCATGCGCGACGTGCTGAACGCGCTGAGCGCCTGGCGCGAGGGCCTCGCGCGCGAGCACCGCTGCGAGGATTTCGACGTGCCGCAGCCTACGCTGAACTTCGGCGCGATCCGCGGCGGTGACAACGCGAACCGGATCTGCGGCCGCTGCGAGCTGTTGCTCGATCTGCGCTTCGTGCCCGGCCAGGATCCCGCCGCGACCGTCGCGGCGCTGCGCGCGACGATCGATGCAGCGGTCGCGGGCAGCGGCCTCGGCTGCGAGATCCGCGAGCTGATGGACGCGATCCCCGCCTATGCGACGCCGCGCGACGGCGCGCTCGTGCGCGTCGCGGAAAACATTACGGGCCAGCGCGCGGGCGCGGTGACCTTCGCGACCGAAGCGCCGTTCCTCACCGCGCTCGGCGTCGAGACGATCGTGCTGGGCCCCGGCCACATCGCGCAGGCGCACCAGCCCGACGAGTACGTCGAGATCGACGCGCTGCTGCGCATGGTCGACGCGCTCGCGCAATTCATCGAGAGGCTATGCTCGCCATGACGACGCTCGCTCCCCAGGACCACGCCGGCTTCGTGCGCTGGATGCGCGAGGCCTCGCCATATCTGCGCGCCCATCGCGGCCAGACCTTCGTCGTCTATCTCGGCGGCGAGGCGATTGCCGGCGCGGGCTTCCCGCAGATCGTGCAGGATCTCGCGCTGCTGTGCGGGATCGGCGTCAAGCTCGTCGTCGTGCACGGCGCGCGGCCGCAGGTCGAGGCGCGTCTCGCAGGGGCCGGCATCGCGACCACGATGGCGGGCGATCTGCGCGTCACCGACAGCGCCGCGCTCGGCGAGGTCAAGCAGGCGGTCGCCGCCGTGCGCTATGCAATCGAAGCGCAGTTCGCGCATGCGACGGGTCAGCGCCAGCCGGGCGGCAGCACCGTGCGCATCCTCGGCGGCAATTTCGTCGTCGCGCGGCCGGCGGGCGTGATCGGCGGCGTCGATCTGCAGTTCACCGGCGAGCTGCGCCGCATCGACAGCGTCGGCCTGCGCGCACAGCTCGATCACACCGATCTCGTGCTGCTGTCGCCGCTCGGCCATTCGCCGACCGGCGAGCTGTTCAGCCTGAACGGTCTCGAGCTCGCGACCGCCGTCGCCGGCGAGCTCGGTGCCGGCAAGCTCGTGATCTACACGCAGCAGCCCGAGGTGCGCGATTCGACGGGCCGGCTGCGCCGCCAGCTGACCCTGCTCGAAATGAAGGAAGAGCCGCTGTCGGGACCGCCGGCCCCGGTGCTGGCCGCCGCGCTGCGCGCCTGCAAGCTCGGCGTCCGTCGCGTCCATCTCGTCGCGAGCGACGCCGACGGGGCGCTGCTGCTCGAGCTCTTCACGCGCGACGGCGTCGGCACGCTGTTCAGCGACACGCCCTTCGATCAGCTGCGCCGCGCGACGATCGACGACGTCGGCGGCATCCTCGATCTGATCGAGCCGCTCGAGACGGCCGGGGTGCTGGTCAAGCGCTCGCGCGAGAAGCTCGAGCGCGAGATCGATCACTTCACCGTGATGGTGCGCGACGGCCTCACCGTCGCCTGCGGCGCCGTCTATCCCTATCTCGGCGACGGCATGGCCGAGCTCGCGTGCATCGCAGTGCGCCCGGACTACCGCAGCGCCGGCTTCGGTGCCTCGCTGATCGCGGCACTGGAACGGCGTGCCGGTGAGCTCGGCATCGACTCCGTGTTCGTGCTGACGACCCAGGCCACGCACTGGTTCCAGGAGCACGGCTACGTCAAGCAGGGTATCGACGGCCTGCCGATGAGCCGGCAGGCGCTGTACAACTGGCAGCGCAATTCGCAGGTGCTGGTGAAACGGCTGGGGCGGTGAGGCGTCGAGCGCGTAACAGAGCGCGCCGCCGTTCTCGTAGCGGAACCCGGGATCCGGCGTGCCCGATACGCAAGGGCTTTCGGTAATGCTCGGCTCGCGCCGCACGGTATCTTTTCGAATGCAAAGAGAAGACGGCGGGCGCCGATCCCGGGTTACGCGCTGCGCGCTCCACCCGGGCTACGAAGATGTGTTCGAAATTCTTCTGGCGGTGATGTTGGGCTTCCTGCGTCAGCCCAACCTACGATCTGCGGGAATCGGGAATGCCGGATCCCGGATTCGCTGCGCTCATCCGGGCTACGAAGACGTGGTCGATGTTTCCATCGCCGCAAACGTTCCCGGTAATTTCGGAGCAATCCCTTTCTTCCTCCATGCCCTCCGTGTTCTCCATGGCTAGATTAGGGCGGCATATCAGGTACTGTTGCCGCCGATTCCGCACGATCCTCAGGCCGGATCCTCCACCGCCGTCTCGGCTTCCATCTCGATCGCGATGTCGTTCTCGCGGACGATCACGCGCACGTGGCCGCCGTGCTCGAGCTTGCCGAACAGGAGCTCCTCGGCGAGCGGCTTCTTGATCTTCTCGCGGATCAGG
Organism: Gammaproteobacteria bacterium; assembly: GCA_050248455.1. Taxonomy (GTDB): domain Bacteria; phylum Pseudomonadota; class Gammaproteobacteria. The sequence continues at coordinate 5,164 of JBFWSI010000034.1, forward strand.
CGGCTCATCGGCCGCGCGCCCATCAGGCGATCGTAGCCGTGCTCGGCGAGCCAGGCGCGGGCCTCGGTCGAGACCTCCATCGTGACCTTCTTCGCATCGAGCTGGCTCTCCAGCTCGACGAGGAACTTGTCGACGACGTGCGCGATCGTCTCCGGCGACAGCGCGCGGAACTGGATGATCGCGTCGAGCCGGTTGCGGAACTCGGGGCTGAACATGCGCTTGATCTCCTCCATCGCGTCGGAGGAGTGATCCTGGGTCGAGAAGCCGATCGACGAGCGGTTGACGCGCTCGGCGCCCGCGTTCGTCGTCATCACGATGATCACGTTGCGGAAGTCGGTCTTGCGCCCGTTCGCGTCCGTCAGCGTGCCGTGGTCCATCACCTGCAGCAGCACGTTGAACACGTCCGGATGCGCCTTCTCCATCTCGTCGAGCAGCAGCACTGCGTGCGGCTGCTTGTTGATCGCCTCGGTCAGGAGGCCGCCGGTGTCGTAGCCCACGTAGCCCGGCGGTGCGCCGATCAGGCGCGACACCGTATGCCGCTCCATGTACTCGGACATGTCGAAGCGCACGAGCTCGATGCCGAGGATGCGCGCGAGCTGGCGCGTGACCTCGGTCTTGCCGACGCCGGTCGGGCCGGCGAACAGGAAGGAGCCGATCGGCTTCTCGGTCTGGCCGAGGCCCGAGCGCGCCATCTTGATCGCGGCGGCGAGCATCGCGATGCCTTCCTCCTGGCCGAACACGACCATCTTCAGATCGCGCTCGAGGTGCTGCAGCACTTCGCGATCGGAGGTCGAGACGGTCTTCGGCGGGATCCGCGCAACCTTGGCGACGATCTCCTCGATCTCCGGCGCGCCGATCGTCTTCTTGCGCCGCGAGGGCGCGGCGAGCCGCTGCCGCGCGCCGGCCTCGTCGATGATGTCGATGGCCTTGTCGGGCAGGTGACGATCGTTGATGTAGCGTGCCGTCAGCTCGGCCGCCGAGCGCAGCGCCTGGTTCGTGTACTTGACGTCGTGATGCTCCTCGAAGCGCGACTTCAGGCCCTGCAGGATCTTGAAGGTCTCCTCGACCGAGGGCTCCGGCACGTCGATCTTCTGGAAGCGGCGCGACAACGCGCGATCCTTCTCGAAGATGCCGCGATATTCCTGGTAGGTCGTCGAGCCGATGCACTTGATTTCGCCGGAGGCGAGCATCGGCTTGATCAGGTTCGACGCGTCCATCACGCCGCCGGACGCGGCACCGGCGCCGATGATGGTATGGATCTCGTCGATGAAGAGCACGGCGCCGGGCTCGCGCTTCAGCGCGTTGATCACGCTCTTCAGCCGCTTCTCGAAGTCGCCGCGGTACTTCGTGCCGGCGAGCAGCGCGCCGAGGTCCAGCGAGTAGATCGTCGCGTTCTGCAGCACCTCGGGCACGTCCTTGTCGACGATTTTCTTGGCCAGGCCTTCCGCGATCGCGGTCTTGCCGACGCCGGCCTCGCCGACGTACAGCGGGTTGTTCTTGCGCCGGCGGCACAGGATCTGCACGGTGCGCTCGACTTCCTCCTGGCGGCCGATCAGCGGATCGATCTTGCCCTTGCGCGCCTGCTCGTTGAGGTTGGTGCAGAAGTTGTCGAGCGCATTCTTCGCGCCTTCGCCCTGTTCGGCTTCCTCCTCGGTGTTCGTGCTGGACTCGTTGCTCTGCTCCTCCTCGTTGACCTTGGAGATGCCGTGCGAGATGCAGTTGACGACGTCGAGCCGCGCGATGTTCTGCTGGTTCAGCAGGTAGACCGCCTGCGACTCGCGCTCGCCGAAGATCGCGACCAGCACGTTCGCGCCCGTCACTTCCTTCTTGCCCGAGGACTGCACGTGGAACACGGCCCGCTGCAGCACGCGCTGGAAGCCCAGCGTCGGCTGCGTGTCGCGCTCGTCGTCCTCCGGCAGCACCGGGGCGTTGTCGCGGATGAAGTCGACGAGCTGGCGACGGAGCTGATTGAGGTCCGCGCCGCAGGCGCGCAGCACCTTGGCCGCGGTCGGGTTGTCGAGCAGGCCGAGCAGCAGGTGCTCGACGGTCATGAATTCGTGGCGTTGCTCGCGAGCGGCCTTGAACGCCAGGTTGAGGGTCACTTCCAACTCTTTGCTGAGCACGGCGCCTACCTGCCTTTCATGAATGTGGAGGATCGCGTCGGTACGGGGTCACGCGGCCTCATGCGAGTTCCAGCGTGCACAGGAGGGGATGCTGGTTCTCCCGTGCGTAGGTGTTGACCTGGGCGGCCTTGGTTTCGGCAATCTCGTGCGTGAACACGCCGCAGATGCCTTTGCCGCGGGTATGGACCTCGAGCATGATGCGGGTCGCCGCATTGCGATCGAGGCTGAAAAAGGTCTCGAGGACGTGCACCACGAATTCCATCGGGGTGTAGTCGTCGTTGAGCATGACGACCTTGTACAGCGGCGGCTTCTTGAGCTTCGGGCGCGCCTCCTGGACGGCGAGTCCCGACTCGCGCTCCGTGCCTCGCTCCGTTCTCCGCTTGTCTGCCATCGTCTCTCGAACTGCTACGGATGCCCCTCCGTACACCGTCTTGCGCGAAGGGCCAACCGATTATACGGACTTCGAATTTGCCGGCGATAGGCGGGATCGGAACCCTGCCACGCCTCCTTACATGGGGTGCCGGACCTCGTTCTCAATGGCCGGGCACCGCCCGTCGCTTTGCATTCCCGAACCTCGGGCGCCACGTCGCTTGAGACCCTGCGGAGTGCTTGGCAGTTCGCGTTCTCGCCCGGTTGACAGCAACCTCGGTGCAGCGCACCATCCGGCGGCTCGGGCGCTGGCGACACGCTGCACGGCACGGACGCTGCGTCCGCTGCCCCCCGAACGAAAACAACTGTCAGCGGGGCGATACGCGGGCTCGCAGGCCGGGCGCGCGCCGTTGATGCGGGCCGCGACCGGGGATTACGATGCGCCGCCCTGAGCCGGGCGGCGCGACGACGTAACCGCCCGCAGCCGTGAGTGCCGGTCGAGTCCTCGGGCTCCGATCGCGCTCGAGTCCGACGCCGGCCGCCCTCCCGTCACCGACGGGATGCAGCGGGCGACGCCGGTCCGTACGAGCCCCGAAGACAGTGAGTGTCGCGGTCGACCGGCGCCTTCGGCGTGTCCGGCGTCCCGGTCCCGCGCACCGACGCACCATCCGATGGCCGCGCTGCCCGACTTCCGGCGGTCGACCCGCGAGCGCTCGCGCCGTCGACGCCCGCAGCGACCAGAACAATTGATTGGCAGGAGAAACTACGATGGCATCTTTCAAGGACCAGGTGGAACAACTCAAGAAGGACTGGGCGAGCAATCCGCGCTGGAAGGGTATCCGCCGCGACTACGGCGCCGAAGACGTCGTGCGCCTGCGCGGCAGCGTCCAGGTCGAGCACACGCTCGCGCGCCGCGGCGCCGAGAAGCTGTGGAAACTGGTCAACGAAGAAGCTTTCGTGCCCTGCCTCGGCGCGCTGACCGGCGGCCAGGCCGTCCAGCAGGTCAAGGCCGGCGTCAAGGCCATCTATCTCTCCGGCTGGCAGGTCGCGGCCGACGCGAACACCAGCGAAACCATGTATCCCGACCAGTCGCTGTATGCGGTGAACTCGGTGCCGGCCGTCGTCCGCCGCATCAACAACGCGTTCAAGCGCGCCGACGAGATCCAGTGGGCGAAGGGCAAGCACGACATCGACTACTTCGCGCCGATCGTCGCCGATGCCGAAGCCGGTTTCGGCGGCGTGCTGAACGCCTTCGAGCTGATGAAGAACATGATCGAAGCGGGCGCCGCCGGCGTGCACTTCGAAGACCAGCTCGCCTCCGTGAAGAAGTGCGGCCACATGGGCGGCAAGGTGCTGGTGCCGACGCAGGAAGCCGTGCAGAAGCTCGTCGCCGCGCGCCTCGCCGCCGACACCGCCGGCGTGCCGACCGTGCTGCTCGCACGCACCGACGCGAACGCCGCGAACCTGCTGACCTCGGACGTCGACGAGCGCGACAAGCGCTTCGTCACCGGCGAGCGCACCTCGGAAGGCCTCTACGTCACGCGCGCCGGCCTCGACCAGGCGATCGATCGCGGCCTGTCCTATGCGCCCTACGCGGATCTCCTGTGGTGCGAAACCGCGGTGCCGGATCTCGCCGAAGCGAAGCGCTTCGCCGAAGCGATCAAGAAGCAGTTCCCGGATCAGCTCCTCGCGTACAACTGCTCGCCGTCGTTCAACTGGAAGAAGAACCTCGACGACGCGACGATCGCGAAGTTCCAGCGCGAGCTCGGCGCGATGGGCTACAAGTACCAGTTCATCACTTTGGCCGGTGTCCACAACATGTGGTACAACATGTTCGACCTCGCCAACGAGTACGTGACCAGGGGCATGACGGCCTACGTCGAGATGGTGCAGGAGAAGGAATTCGCCGCGGCCAAGCGCGGCTACACCTTCGCCAGCCACCAGCAGGAAGTGGGCGCGGGCTATTTCGACGACGTCACCACCACGATCCAGGGCGGCAAGTCCTCGGTGACGGCACTGACGGGCTCGACCGAAGAAGATCAGTTCCACTAAGAGGAACATCCCTACCCCCGACGAACGGCCCGCATCAGCGGGCCGTTTCGTTTTGTGCCTGTCCAACGCCTTTCAGATCTAAATGGCTGAGCGCAAATACGCTCCGCTGGCTGTCCGATGGCGTATGCCCACGTAGGGGCCTCCTCCGTCATGCCCGCGCAAGCGGGCATCCACGCACTACTCCGGCGTCTGGCGCAGAAAAAAATCGCCCGATGGAGACCGCCTCGTCAGGCGTGGATTCCCGCTTGCGCGGGAATGACGGTAAACGAACACGCAGGGGAGCGTATTGGCGCTCGGCCATCTAGCCACGGAGGATACGAGCGGCACGGAGGATACGGAGGGCACGGAGGAAGAAGTGAATTGATTCGGCAATCCGGATACGCCGGTGCCAATGGACGCCTCGATGGGCCGGCAGCTCCCCACCAATCCCTTTTTCCTCCGTGCCCTCCGTGGCTATATAGCGGAGCGTAAATCCACTCCACTGGCGGTTCGATAGCGTATGCCCGTGTAGCAACCTCCCCCGTCATGCCCGGGCAAGCGGGCATCCACGCACTTCCCCGGCGTCCGGCGCGGAAAAAGAATCGCCCGACCGAGGCCTCCTCGTCCGGCGTGGATTCCCGCTGGCGTGGGAATGACGGTAATCGACACGCACTGGAGCGCATTTACGCTCAGCTATATGGATTCATTCGGCGCTCGGATGCGCAAAGCCCTACGAGAGAGAGCAGCCGTTCAGCCGGCAAGCATGCGGCGCGCGATGCCCTCGTAGACTCGGGCCAGGGGCTCGAGATCGGCGACGGCGACGCATTCGTCGACCTTGTGGATCGTCTCGTTGATGGGGCCGAGCTCGATCACTTCCGTGCCCAGTGTCGCGATGAAGCGGCCGTCGGAGGTGCCGCCGCCGGTCGAGAGCTCGGGCGTGATCGCGAGCTCGGCGGCGAGCGTCGCCTGCACGGCGGCTAGCAGGCGGCCGCCGGCGGTCAGGAAGGGCTCGCCCGACAGCTGCCAGTCGAGCGCGTAGTCGAGGCCGTGGCGATCCAGCACTTCGTGCACGCGTGCCTGCAGCCCCGCGGCCGTGCTCGCCGTCGAGTAGCGGAAGTTGAACCAGGCCTCGAGCGTCGGCGGGATCACGTTCTCGGCGCCGGTGCCGGCCTTCAGGTTCGAGATCTGGAAGGACGTCGCGGGGAAGAACGCGTTGCCGCTGTCCCAGGTGAGCGCGCGCAGTTCGTCCAGCGCGGGCAAGGCGCAGTGGATCGGATTGCGCGCTCTTTCGGGATAGGCGACATGGCCTTGCACGCCGCGCACGCGCAGGCGGCCGTTCAGCGAGCCGCGGCGGCCGTTGCGCAGCAGATCGCCGAGGCGTGCCCGGCTGCTCGGCTCGCCGACGAGGCAGTAGTCGAGCGCCTGGCCGCGCGCGCGCAGCGCATCGATCACGTGCCGCGTGCCGTGGAGCGCGATGCCTTCCTCGTCGGAGGTGAAGAGCACCGCGAGCGTGCCACGCTGCTCGGCGGGCGCGATGCGCTCGACCGCGACGATCATCGCCGCCAGGCTGCTCTTCATGTCGGCCGCGCCGCGGCCGTAGAGCAGGCCCTCGCGCAGCGTGGGCGTATAGGGTGCCGACTGCCAGCTCGCGGGATCGCCCGGTGGCACGACGTCAGTATGGCCGGCGAAGCAGAACACGGGCCCGGTGCTGCCGCGTGTCGCCCACAGGTTCGACACGCCGCCCGCGTCGAGCCGCTCGAGCGTGAAGCCGCAGCGCTCGAGCCGCGCGCCGATCAGGTCGAGGCAGCCCTCGTCCTGCGGCGTCACCGACGGCCGCGCGATCAGCGCGCAGGCGAGATCGAATACCTCGGTGCTCATCATTCCTCTCCGCGTGCCGCCGCCTGCAGGCGCGCGCTCGCGAGCCGCGCATAGCCGGGATCGATTTCGCAGCCGACGAAGCGGCGGCCGAGGCGCAGCGCGGCGACGCCGGTGCTGCCGCTGCCGGCGAAGGGATCGAGCACGCGCTGGCCCGGATCGGTGCTCGCTTCGAGGCAGCGCTCGATCAGCGCGAGCGGCTTCTGCGTCGGATGCCGGCCGTGACGCTTCTCTTCCGCGCGCGGCGCGGCGAAACGCCACACGTTCTTCATCTGGCGGCCGTCGTTCGCCTGCTTCATCGCCTCGTAGTGGAAGAGATGGCGATGCTTGCTGCCGCGCGCGGCCTTGGTCGCCCACAGAATCATCTCCGTCGCATGCGTGAAGCAGCGGCAGCCGAGGTTCGGCGGCGGGTTCGGTTTCTCCCACACGATGTCGTTCAGGATGCGGAAGCCGAGCTCCATCATCGCCATGCCGACGCTGAGGTAGACGTGCGTCGTGCCGCTGACCCAGATCGTGCCGGCCGGCGTCAGCACGCGCAGGCACTCGGCGAGCCAGGCCTTGTTGAAGGCGTGATCGCCCGCGACACCCTGGCTGCGATCCCATTCGCCCTTGTTGACCTTGCGCCGCCGGCCGGCGACGCAGGTCGGGCCGTCGTTGGACAGGAAGTAGGGCGGATCGGTCCAGATGCAGTCGACGCTCGCGTCCGGCAGGCCGGCGAGGAACGCGCGCTGATCGCCGCAGTACAGCTCGGCGCTGCCGTCGGCCGCGCGGTGAACCGGGACGACGCCGTCCTCACTCGTCGCGTTCGCGCGGGCTCTTCGCATCGATCGAGAGGGCATGGATGTCGCTGTCCATCAGCGTGCCGAGCGCGGCGTAGACCTTGCGGTGGCGCGCCAGCGGCAGCAGTCCGTCGAAGACCGGTGAGGTGAGGCTGACGCGGAAATGCCCCTTGCCTTCGCGCGCGCCGGCATGGCCGCGGTGCAGGTGGCTGTCGTCGACGACCTCGATCGTCGCGCCCGGGAAGGCCGCCGCGAGCGCGGTGCGGATGCGCACCACGCGGGTCGCGGCCTCGCTCAAGGCAGCACCTGCCGGAACGGCCTGACGACGACCTCGGCGAACACGCCGTCGGTCACATAGGGATCGGCGTCGATCCACGCGCGGGCCGTCTCGAGATCGGGAAACTCGGCGACGATCAGGCTGCCGACCATGCCGTGCGGCCCCGGGTCTTCGGCATCCATCGCCGGAAACGGGCCCGCGATCACCAGCCGCCCCTGTTGCACCAGCGCCTGAACCCGTTCAAGGTGGCGCGGTCGGGCCGCCGCGCGTGCGCCGGCGCTGTCGGGTACGTCGGTACCGATGATGGCGTAGAGCATGGGTGGTCAGCCTTCGTCGCGCGGAGCGTCCGTCGCGGGCGCATCGTAGCGCATGAGCCAGAACGCTTGCAGCACGCTGAAGACCAGCGTGAGGCCCAGGATCCCGAAGAGCTTGAAATCGACCCAGACGTCGGTCGAAAAGGCCTGGGCGACGTAGAGGTTCAGCGCGCCGAGCACGACGAAGAAGCCGACCCACGCGAAATTGAGCTGCCGCCACGCATGGGCCGGGGCCTTCAGGCTGCCGCCCATCACCCGTTCGATCAGCGGGCGCTCGCC